>NZ_CEYLVT010000003.1:0-48990 GCF_982860115.1 Moorena sp. | reverse complement strand
TTAACAGGTTGCAGGTTAACAGGTTGCAGGTTAACAGGTTGCAGGTTAACAGGTTAACAGGTTCCAGGTTAACAGGTTAACAGGTTCCAGGTTAATAGGTTGCAGGTTAACAGGTTGCAGGTTAACAGGTTGCAGGTTAACAGGTTGCAGGTTAACAGGTTAACAGGTTCCAGGTTAATAGGTTAACAGGTTGCGTATTAATAACTTAATAACTTAATAAGTCGCAGGTTATAACCTTGGCCAAAAGGCCACGCTACGCGAACAACATTCCAACCTTCAACATTCCAACCTTCAACATTCCAACCTTTAACATTCTAACCTTTAACATTCCAAACTTGACATATAACCTATCACGCATCTACCATGGTGAGTCAGTTTTGGCAGCGTCTTGAGGCGAAGCCATTGCCTCCTATAGAGGAGTCGATTTCGTTAAGGGTGTTGGTACAGGCACTGGTAGTAGTAGGAATTGTGGCTGTTGATGTTGCCGCATCTACCTTCTGGAGTCTTTGGGCAGTACCCTTAAGTATTGTGGGAGCAACCTGGAGTTGGTATCGTCGTCGCCAACGTAACATTGCTCTGAAATTCTTGCTGGCATTGGGGATGTTGCTGGCATTGGGAGCCTTTTTGGGCAATGTGTTCAGTCAGCTCAATGATACCCGTTTGGCTCTAGCTCAGTTGTTAGTTCAGCTGCAGATTCTCCATAGCTTTGACTTGCCCCGCCGCAAGGATTTGGGCTATTCGATGGTAATTGGGCTAATCCTGTTGGGGGTCGCTGGTACTGTGAGTCAGACTCTGGCGTTTGCCCCTCTGTTGTTAGTATTTTTAGCGATCGCATTACCGGTTCTTGTCCTGGATTACCAGTCACGCTTGGGTATATCTACGGTTAAAAAAAGTAAAAAATTCTACGGGTTTAGTCCCAACTCCTCACCCATACCCCTAAAGCGTCTCATTTTATTTATCGGGGTAATTATGGCGCTAGGGTTAACGATTTTTGCTCTGATGCCTCGTTTCCCTGGCTATCAAATCCAGATGTATCCCGTCAGTGCTCCTGGGGAAATGGCAAACAGGAGATTTGATTCACAAAATAGGTTAATTGTTAACCCTGGCTATGTGAGTGAAGGTAAACAGCAAGGGGAAAATGGTAGCGGTGGCTCTCAAAACGCTACGGGCTCCGGTGAGTTGGATGAGACATTTTACTATGGGTTTAATAGCAAGATTAACCAGAATCTGCGGGGAGAACTGAAACCTAAGGTAGTGATGCGGGTGCGTTCTCAAGCAGCAGGATTTTGGCGAGTGCTAGCGTTTGACCACTACACGGGTCAGGGTTGGGAAATTTCTCGGGATAATCAGGTCCAGAAAATAACTCGACCAAGCTGGTCCTATCGCTTCCAACTCTTACCTGCATTGATCACAGGTCAAACCAAAAAGATAATTCAAACCTATACAGCTGTATCAGAACTGCCCAATCTGATTCCCGCTTTGGCGTATCCTAGCGAATTATTCTTTCCGTCCCGGGAAATCGGTATTGGGCCAGAAGGCAGTTTGCGATCGCCTTTAGGTTTAGTAGAAGGACTGACCTATACCGTAATATCAGAAGTTCCATTTCGCGATCGCACTAAGTTGCAGCAAGCTGGCGATAACTACCCCAAGTCGATTCAAAACTACTATCTGGATATTTCCCCCCAAATTGCAGTGAGGGTCAGGCAACGTACTGAAGAACTCCTAGCCACTTCAGAGAAACCTCTTACCTCTTCCTATGAAAAAGCCTTGTATCTAGCCCAGGCGGTTAAGCAGCGTTATCGCCTCCCCCAAGACCCCTCACAATTCCCTTTTCTAGAAGAAAATCAAGATTTGGTGGAAGCCTTTCTCTTCAAGTATCAAGGTGGTTATCCCGACCACTTCTCCACCACCCTCACGATGATGCTCCGTTCCATAGGCATCCCAGCCCGATTAGTGGCTGGATTTGGCACTGGCGAATTTAACCCCTTTACCGGGTTTTACATCGTCCGGAATACTGATGCCTATGCCATGACTGAGGTTTATTTCCCTAAATACGGTTGGTTTGCCTTTGATCCCATCCCAGGTCATGAATTGCTGCCCCCCTCCGTCGAGCAATATCAAACCTTTAGTGTCTTGCGGCAGTTTTGGCAGTGGGTAGCAGGTTGGCTCCCCTCACCAATAACTGGTTTACTCAGCAACCTATGGCATTTCACCATTGGTACCATTATCCGAATATTTGTTGGATTGTGGAAGATGGTATCTAGTGGTTGGTTAGGTATGTTTAGCGGCTTGATATTAGCGATCGCATTTGGTTTTCTGAGCTGGCTAGGTTGGCATCAGTGGAAAAACTGGCGCTATCGTTTCTGGTTGGCAACATTGCCACCAATGGAACAGATTTACCAGCAAATGATCAAGATTTTAGCAACCAAAGGGTATGTCAAACATCCGACTCAAACTCCCCTTGAGTACGCTAGCCGTATAGGTCAAGACCAGCCTCAAGCATCCGCTGAGGTCATTGAGCAGATTTCCCATGCATATATCCGTTGGCGTTATGGAGGTCACAGACCTAATATTAAACAACTGCGGCGGCGACTGAAGCAGTTTAGCAAAAATAGGTTTAAGGTTTAAGGTTTAAGGTTTAAAGTTGAATGTTAAAGGTTGCTTGAAAGTCAACAGTCAACGGTTAACAAAAAGACTTTTGCTTTAATGGGGTTCATCTAAAGTATTTATAGAATGACTGTTCTTCTACCTGCTGTTGTTTCGGTCGGTTTAATTATCCTGATTGGATTTATTGCTGGTCGCAGGTTGTCTGTGGACAAGCAAACTCTTTCTCAGCTATCTCTTTATATTCTCGTACCAGCGTTGATAGCAGACAGCTTGTATCGGACAACACTGTCTACCGAAAGCACCACTGGTTTAGTCGCTGGGTTGATCATTACCGCTGTGTTGCTTTACCTACTGAGTTGGGGATTAGGCAAACTGTTGAAATTACCAGCAGTTGTCCAAAAAAGCTTTATGGTTGCTGCTATTTTTCCCAATGCTGGAAACCTCGGGCTTCCTCTCAATTCCTTTGCCTTTGGTACACCGGGTTTAGAACGCGCTATAGTATACATGATCACAGCTGCCTTGTTGATGTTTGCTATTTGTCCCGCCTTACTTAAAGGGGGTAGTATTAGTTCTGGAGTGCGCTTAACCCTAAAACTACCGCTACTCTGGGCAATGCTGGCAGGATTAACCTGGCGTTTATTGCGCTTAGAACTACCATTAGGGCTAGATAAGGGTATTCACCAGTTGGGTATGGCAGCAATCCCTATCGATTTAATTGTTTTGGGGATACAATTGTCTCGCACCCCTTTGGTGATAGGACGGTATGAGGTGCTCGCCACTACCTTGCGTTTGTTGGTAGCTCCCTTCATTGCCCATACCGTTGGTCAAGCATTGGGACTGGAGGGATTAAATTTACAGGTGTTGGTGTTACAAAGTGCCATGCCTGTAGCAATTAGTACGGTAGTGTTGGTCACTGAGTTTGGGGGAGATGCTCCCTTAGTAGCACGGACAGTGGTTTTGTCTACCTTAGTCAGTTTCTTGTCTCTTCCCCTAGTTTTGTGGGCCACTACTTAGTTAGTATTTATCCATGAATAAGAGCTAAACTAGAGAATTCACGGACATATAACTGTAAAAGATTTAACAGGATCAGTAATTATCTGGATTACGAAAGCTAGGTTATTTTGTCATGGTTACATACAGAGATTATTTCTCTGACCATCTTTTTGAACTAGCGCTTTCAGCCATTAAAAGCAGTCATGAATACTCAACTTGCCAGTCCACCTGCTCAATACGACAGTTTAAATATCCCTACTCCCCAAACCTGATATGAAGAAAGAGGTATTGTTACCGATACCATTGGGAAGGATGGCAGTATTACCACCTTCGCCATCGGGGAAGAAGGGGGTGCAAGCACAAAGCGCCTTGTTAGAAGAAGGGGCAGACCTGCTCGAAGCCTTGAGTAACAACCTAACTGCTATCGAACACAAACAACATCTCTCAGGTATTGACCTTAAACCATTACCAGTCGAAAGAATCTCAATATTGGCACACTTGCCAATTTTTTAGTAATTATAAAGATTAGGGAATATAGCAATTTGATAGGATTGCTATAGGGAGAAATGTTGCTCTCAAGGGCTAAGCAATCTACTAACAACTCCCTGACCCATTAGCAGTGTCTTGCAGCATTTAGGCAATTTGTCAACAGGGTGTACTATATTTTCGGAGTAATATCAGGATGCATTTAACTATAAAAATTACCTGTTATCAGGTAAATATAGCTTATAGTATACCAAAATTAAATTGGCTTAGATGGTGTTTTAAAATACCAATTTTTAACCAAAAAAAGTATGATATTGACTTGATTAGCCACACTATTATCTAGTAAACCGAAACAAAAAAAGAACTTGGGTAATCAGCAGAACAGTATAAATACTAGTTCGTTTTGTTTGGCAATAGATGAATATTTTAATTTTGGGCAATCCTGAAGATACTCACGCTGCGCATATCAACCATGCTCTGACTAAGGCTGGAGGCAAGACAAACTATCTTGACACTTCTCTGTTTCCTACTAAATTACGCCTATCTTGGCAGCCACACACTAAAGATGGAATTCTCACCCTATCCGATGGTTATCAATTACGTCTAAGAGATATTCGTAGCATCTTTTGGCGTAATTTTTCTGGAGTTCAAATTCCCCCAATAAAAAATAGATTACAGCAGAGAGTTGCTTTTAATGATGCGATGAGTACCCTAAGAACCTTGATGCAAGGAACCTCAATTCACTGGGTAAACTCATGGCAAGCTTATCAATTGCATAAGGAAAAACCTCTACAATTGAGTAAAGCTGAACAAATCGGTGTATCTATTCCCCATACTCTCATTAGTAATGATCCAGACGCTATCATTAAGTTTACGAAGTCTTGTAATCAAGTCATTTTTAAGCCAGTCTATGGTGGTGCTCATGTCCAGTTTTTAACAGAACAACATTTAGAACCTGAACGACTAAACTTAGCCCTGCGGCTTTCTCCTGTTACTATACAGGAGTATATCCCTGGTACAAATATTCGCACCTATGTAATTGGGGACTCGATGTATTCGGCAGAAATTCGCTCCAAGTCACTTGACTTTCGAGAAGATATCGATGCTCAATTGATTCCGGTCAGGCTGCCAAAGACCGTGCAAGAGCAGTGTAAAGCTATCACTAGAGCGTTTTGGCTCCAGTGGACGGCCATTGACTGGCGTTTAAAGCCAAATGGTGAATACGTGTTTCTTGAAGCTAACCCCAGTCCGATGTTTTTACACTTTGAGCAACAAACTGGTTTCCCTATCACCCAAGAATTAGTTAATCTTCTGATGAGTGATATCAATTGATTCCTGAGTCGGAAAGTGCAGAGTTCCGACTCAACAGTAAACAGTCAAAAATTAACAGTTCACAGCTAACAGTCAACGGTTAACAACATTAGTATTAGACTTACAAGCTAAGGTGTGAAAACCATTCATGACATGAACCGTTGGAGTATCGGGCATGGGTATTGTGTACCAATCATTCTCCGATTCTTCTCGGCTGATTATACTACCCTGGGAATCGTATTGTTCAAAACGCAATGTACGTATGGAACGCTCAGGGCAATTAACTTGAACCGTGATAATGGCAGAATACACTCCTGGTTCGAGAGGATTACCAAATACTATTCTACTATCAAAGGAGTGGATGGGATTGCCCATTTCATCAGTGGTGCTGACCAAAGAATCCACATCGAAGTAGTGGATATTTCCTGTCTGAGCATTTGACATGACTCTGACCCAACGCCTAGATTGTGCCTGAGCTATAGCAGTCTGAGACAGGTAAGCGATCGCAGATAAGATTAACAGAAATTTACCCATAGAATTTACCAATAGTAGTATCAAACGATTAAGTATAAATTTAGTATCAACGGTGACAGCTTAGAAAGGTGCCACTGTGTTATAATAGATGATATTACCTAAATGGATTTATTCAACTGTTTCCGAGACAACCACGCAACCCCTATAACTCCTAAGGAGGCAGAAGACACTGCTTCTGGTACAGACTTAGTCTTAGCCTTAGTATCAACCTTGTCTTGGGACTTTAGTGCTGTTATTGCGAATTCTGCTAGGATCTGATGGCCAGCTGTGGTTGGGTGGGTGCTATCCCAGAATAAAAACTCGTCTGGATTAGCACAAGCAATAAACGTTGTTCCATCTAAGCACTCTTCCGTCACATTCGTGAAACCAAAGTTTCCAGGATTGGTCAAAATCTGATTAAATAGGTCATACTGATCAACGGATATCAAGTTAATGTCAGGTAAAGATTGCCTCAAAATGTTAAGGGTGGAGTCCAATACAGAGTTATGCTGCTCGGTCAAATCTGTGAGGCTAGACGATAATACACTATCTAGTCTCAGTGATTGAGGTATCTTTCCCAAATCTGGTAAGTTAAGCACTAGGAAATTGCGAGCACCAAAGTTATACAGGGAGTTCAGGGCTGTCTCTATATTGCCCACGACCTGAGTAGGATTAGGAATATCCATACTCTGATAATCATTGCCACCCAACCACAGAATATATAGGGCGTTGGGGTCAGCCATCTGATCAGATAGGATTAGGTCATTGGTGAACCCTGCTACTTGGGTCAGTAATCCCGGGGACAATGCTTCGAACTCACCAAGGCCAGACACTCCGGTTTGAGCACCACCAACAGCAAAGTTTACGCTTTGATTAGTCGTCGCACCATTGAAGAAAAAACTCACCCGAGGACTATCGGGAGTGATACTGATTGGAGAAAGTGTCGGGGAATCTGGTAAAACCAACGACAAATCAGTAGATCGCTTCACCTCTATCTCCAGAGCATCTGCTAGATAATCTACCCAGATCGGACCATTGCTAAAACGGCCCTGAAAGTAGGGTGGACTCTGGGGGATTATGGAAATGGTGGGATTTAGCTCATTCCCTGCCTTAGTGATATTGAAGGTATTGCCAGAATCCGATAGGCTATCACCAAACACATAAAGATTAGTGAACTCTAAATCATATGCCCTAGCTTCACAGGGCAATATTAAAGTGAATAGAGAAAATCCTAAGGCCGTAATTGTGTTTTTCATTTTTGATTGTCTGTGATTGTGGGTAGCCCTTTCAAGACAAACCTAACAACCTACAGACATAGAGTACTGCTTTGGGTGACCCTCTTTATTAAGAGCTGGCAAAATTTTTGAGTTATAGTATAAATAAACAATAAAGTCTTACAATAAATTTAATCAGGCTAGATCTGGTATTATGTCCGGTAACATCGATAGTGTAAAGCGTGGGTAATTGATAATTGGTAATCGGGAATTGGTAAGCGTGATTACTACCAAGCTATTCCCTATTTACCCTTACTGATTCCTAAAATAAACAACAAATAACACTACCGAAACAACCGGACACGATCTGACAGGTTAGTCGCTTTTTCCTAAAATACGGTTATGGCATTTAGATACTCTACCAGTGGTGCTACATCAGTCATTTCCAGAAGAGTAGCTGAAAAATATTCTACTTATTCTCCTAGCAAGAATGAACTCCATGATGTCCAGGAGCCGATTATCACTGCTCCCCTAGAAGTGCGCCGAATTATAGAGCGAGTATTGCAAGCAGAAAAGGATAAACTCTATATGAAAACTCCCCGTAATATTAATGATGATATCTTGAGAATTGTCAAGGAAGAAGTGCAATGAAGCTGTTATCGATTCAGCTATGTAATTTTCGTCAGTTTTATGGTAAAACTCCAGTGATTGTGTTAGCCAGTGGCGAGCAAAACACTACGATTATTCATGGAAATAATGGTGCTGGTAAGACTACCATACTGAATGCTTTTTCGTGGGTGCTCTATGAAAAGTTTAGTGCTGCTTTTGCTTCAGAAGACCAACTGCTGAATAAGCGAGCTCTTGCTGAAGCTCAGTTCAATAAACCAGTAGACTGTTGGGTAGAAGTGGCATTTGAACATAATAATAAACGCTACCAAGTCAAACGTCTATGTCGTACTTACAAAACTGAGGTAGGAGTCGAGCAAGGTAACACAGAATTGTATCTACAAATCGCTGGAGATGATGGACGCTGGTTATTGCCTCAACAACTACCTGAGGATATTATTGGTCAAATTTTACCAGCTAGTTTGCACCAATACTTCTTTTTTGATGGAGAACGAATTGAACAACTGGTACGCTCGGATAAAAAGTCGGAAGTTGCGGAAGCAACCAAGACCTTGCTAGGGGTAGAAGTTTTAAATCGCTCCATTAAACATTTAAGGGAAGCGAAAAAAACCTTAGACTATGAATTGTCTTTAATTGGCGACTCGGAAACTAAGCAATTGCTTAAACAACAGCGAAAATCGGAAAAGACGAGCCAGAGTCTACTAAAGCGTCAAAGGGAAATCAAGCAGGAGTTAGAGGATCAAGATGAGCTAAAGAAGACAATTGGTCAACGGTTATTAGAACTCGGTGGCGCTCAGGAGTTACAACAGCTGCGGGATGAACTAGAAGCTAGGGAAAAGTTAATTAGAGAACAGCTAAAACAAAGCCAATATATTTTGAAACGAGCTATATCAACTCGTGGCTATACCGTGCTGCTCTCAGAGGTAAGCTCAACTTTTAAAGAAATTGTAAAAGATTTAATCACCGAAAGAGGGGAATTACCTGTTGGAATTAAGCGGCAATTTGTTGGGGATTTACTTAAACACAAGCGCTGTATCTGTGGTGTAGAATTAACTGAGGGAACTCATGCTCATCAGCAAGTAGCAGCCTGGATGGATAAAGCCGGAATGGCTGAAGTGGAAGAAACCGCAATCAGGATGGGTTCCCAGGTTGATGAAATTAACCAACAGGTGCCTGAGTTTTGGCAAGATGTTGACCAACAACAAGATACTATTGCTCAGGGCAGAACTGAGCTTTCTAGAATTGAGACCCAACTAGATGATATCAAGAAAAAGTTACGTAACTTTCCCGATGAGGATATCAGTCTGCTCCAACAACAGTTGGATGAGATAGATACTAGGATTCGGGAGCTAACTCTAGAACAAGGAGGGAATCAACAACAACTTGAACAGTTGGATACAGACATTGACTTAAAGGATAAGCAGATTGCTAAGCACAAAATGAATGAAAGTAAGCAGGCGTTGATACAGCGACGGATTGCTGCTGCTCAAGATTCTATTGAACGGTTAATTGAAGTTAGGGAACGTTTAGAAACTCAGTTTCGGACTTCTTTGGAAAAGCGGGTACAGGAGATATTTATCTCAATTTCCTTTACACCTTACATCCCTAAGTTGAGTGATAAGTATGAGTTAACCTTAGTAGAAAGTACTCTTGGGTTAGAAAACCTAGTTGCTGCGTCTACGGGAGAAAATCAGATTCTAAGTTTATCCTTTATTGGGGGAATTATTGACCGAGTTAGGGATTGGAGTCAAGAGCATTCTTTGATGGGACCTGATAGTAGTACTTTTCCTATTGTAATGGATTCTCCCTTTGGAAGCTTGGATGAAATCTATCGTCGGCGAATTGCTAATATCTTGCCTAGACTGGCGAATCAATTAGTAGTTTTAGTGACTCAGACTCAGTGGCGAGGAGAAGTGGCTGATGAGATACTTCCTTTTCTTGGTAAAGAGTATGTGTTGACTTACAATTCTCCTAAGTCTGATTGTGAAGAAGATGTTATTGAGCTAGCTGGAAATCGTTATGATTTGGTAAGACGTAGTCCAAATCAGTTTGAATATACTGAGATTGTCGAGGTCGATTATGATAGCTAGTTTGTTGAAGCTTGTTCGCGTAGCGTTGCCTTTTGGCCAAGGTTGATTACCCAAGTCAGTGGGGAGTTTAGCTTGAATTAGACTGTGCTTTAAGGTGATACCGTTTTTTTAAACTAATTCTCCCTCTATCTATTCGGCATTATCCCGGTAATCCTTAAGCCAGTCTTATAAAGAGATAATTTTTTATCTATGACCAACTAATGTTGATGCTACCATAATTAGTGACTATTTTGTTAGTATATAAAGTGAGTGTGATGCTCTTTAAGAGCCGCTACGCGATTGGCCGTAGGCCACGCTACGCGAACGCATAAAGTAATCCCATCTAGTAATCCGATTTGTTTTGTCAATAATACTACCCTTGACAATAGGTCAAATTTATGAAATATGAATCCTGACTCCCTACTCCCTAAAAACCATAATCCATAACTTTCTGCATCAACCGATAACAAACAGCTATATATAGAGATATATAAGCTAATAAAATGTCTTACAGTGAATTTACTCTAGATACACTCAAACATCAATTTAACTTATCGATTCAAGAAAGAGTTAACTTGTTTGAATCAGTTGAACCAGTTACTCCTAGCCCTTTATTAAAAGAGATTCTAGCAGAAAATCTACCTCTAGGATTGGAAATCGATACGGAAAAAGCTCGCTCTGAATTAATTGTTGCTCCTATTTTAGTGGAAATTCGCAAGCAATTTAGCCGTAAAATCAGCCTTTTCTCTGGAACAGAGTTTACGATAGATAAAAGTAAAGGGCTAAACGGTAGGTGTGATTTTATTATTAGTCATTCACCTGAACAGTTGGATGTTACTGCTCCCATTGCTATTCTAGTTGAAGCAAAAAACGATAACCTTAAATCCGCTATCCCTCAGTGTATTGCTGAAATGGTTGCTGCTCAACTTTTTAATGAGCACAAAAATAATCCTATTCCGTTTATCTATGGTGGAGTAACAACTGGCAGCCTCTGGAAATTTATAAAATTAGTCAAAAATTCGGTTTCTATTGAGTCAGAAGAACACTTTATTGGTAATTTAGAGTCTCTGCTCGGTATTCTGTCATATATTATTAATAGCACTCGCCCTCAATCTCTTGCTGAAACCTAGTGATAATTATGGGAGGGTGGCTAGAAAATTCGGTAAGTATAATAGAGACTCAATCAAGGGTAAGCAATATTTAGTTTATTATTGTTATGATTATCATTATAAATAAGAGTTATGATGCTATTTTGAGATGTTGATGATACTTCTGTATAATAGCGGGAATTGTAACAACTGGTAAATAGTATTGAAATGACTAGGGTTGAGCGTTACCTTGCTGCTTATGTTGACTAATATAAGGAATGAATTGTGCTATAATAGTGTAAATTTGAATATCATTTCACGTAAAACTTAGAACTTAAGCTGATAGCTGACGGCTGAATGCTTACAATAGCAATCGATCGCGTAATCATTGCACAATAGAATAGTTATTTGCTATTTCCTCTACTATGTCCATTGTCCTAACCGATACCAAAAACTTACTCTCTGAGCTAATTGCTCAATATGGCTCCCGTGTCGATTACTTAGCTATTCGCTTAGAAGAAGCCGAAGGAACTAGCATTTTATTACGGGGTGACAAGATCGAAACCCTTAGTGAAGGTCTTTCTATCGGTGGACAAGTAAGAGCATGTTATAAGGGAGGATGGGGTTTTTCGAGTTTTAACCAGCTTAGCGCTATTAAAGAACGAGTCGAAGATGCGATCGCAGCAGCTCGGATTGTGGGTAATCAAGAAACCACCCTTGCTCCCATTGAACCAATACAGGATGTTTGTCAGTTACCCCTGACTGGTACAGACCCTAGGCAAATTCCGTTGGCGCAGAAGAAAGCATTATGCGATCGCTACAATCAAATTCTCAGAAGTTATGACAGTAGCATTGCTACTACTTCTGTCCGGTATGGGGATGTTAACCAGCGCATCATCATTGCTACTTCCGAAGGTACCTTGATAGAGCAGTCTTGGGCAGATCTGGAAATGCGTTTTGCTGCTACTGCTCGTAATGGCGATACTGTCCATACTGGTAGAGAAACCATTGGCTCTCGCCAAGGCTATGAAGACCTAACCAATCTTGATCAACAAGTCCATGGAGCAGCTCAACGTGCGATAGATGCTCTGTCATTACCACCAGTTACGGGTGGTAACTATACAGTAGTCATTGACCCCATCCTGACTGGTTTGTTTGTCCACGAAGCCTTTGGACACCTATCTGAAGCTGACATGGCTTATGAAAATCCTGACTTACTAGAAGTGATGAGTATAGGGCGTCGTTTTGGCCCAAAAGAATTACAAATCTTTGATGGAGCTGCTCCCCAAGGACACCGGGGTAGCTATTTCTACGATGATGAGGGCACTCCAGCCACTACCACTCAGTTGATTAAAGATGGTGTATTAGTTGGACGTCTTCACTCCCGTGAAACTGCTGGTAAGTTAGGCGAAACCCCTACTGGTAATGCTCGTTGTCTCAATTACCACTATCCTCCAATTGTTCGGATGACTAATACTTGGATAGGACCCGGAGCTACTCCAGTAGCAGAGTTATTCGATGATATTACAGTAGGGGTCTATGCTCGAAATTGGCTAGGAGGTATGACTAATGGTGAAATGTTTACCTTTAGTGCTGGAGAAGCGTGGATGATTCGCAATGGTCAAATTGCTGAACCTGTCCGAGATGTCACTCTTTCTGGTAACGTGTTCAAGACTTTAGCTGATATTGAAGCTATTGGTGATGATTTCTATTGGGATGAATCCGGTGGCTGTGGTAAAGGTGGACAAAGTGGCTTAGCTGTAGGCTGTGCAGGACCAAGTTTAAGGATTCGGAATGTGGTAGTTGGTGGAGAAGCTGAAGGTTGAAGGTTGTCTGTTAGAATGCAGAATTTAGAATGAAGAATGAAGAATGAAGAATTTAGAATGAAGAATTTAGAATTATACATTCTCGTTCTTCCGTGCTTATTATCCTAAATAAATAGTCTGTTAAGAGGCAAAAGCGGCTCTGGGAAAAGATAACAGTGGTCAGATAATGAGTATGCAACGGTTGGTGATATCACCTACACAGTGTCAAGACCAAGGGATTGTTTTAACTGATGCCCAACAGCATTATCTAATTAGAGTGTTGCGGCTGAAAAAAGGCGATCGCTTTATTGCTATGGATGGAGAAGGTGGCTGGTACGTTAGCGAGCTAGAAGGTGATTTGACTCAAGCTAAAATTGTTGCATCTGAGCACATTCAGACCGAATTGCCTAAACAGGTAACCTTGATGGCGGCTATGCCTAAAGGGAGTGGATTTGAGCAAATTTGTCTGATGGCAACGGAGTTGGGAGTGACTCGGATTGTGCCTTTGAAAAGCGATCGCACGTTACTCAATCCTAGCCCTCAAAAGGTCCAGAGGTGGCGACGGATTACCCAAGAAGCAGCAGAGCAATCAGAACGGGAAGTTGTGCCGAAAATTCTTGACCCTGTAGACTTTTGCGATAGTCTTCAATTACCGCAAACCCTAGAAGCCTATCGCTATATTTGTGTAGCTCGGGGAAAGGCTCCCCATCTACTCAATTGCTTATTAGATTTACGATTAGGATTGGATACTGGTCAAACAGACCCTGCTCAACATCCTGACATTGTAATTGCTACGGGACCGGAAGGTGGTTGGACAACTCAAGAGCTAGAACAAGCTACTGCTGCTGGATTTATCGCTGTTTCTCTAGGAAGTCGTATTCTTCGAGCTATCACTGCTCCTATTGTTACCTTGTCTATAGTAGCAGCAGTGGCCGAGTCATCCGTTAAGGCAAAAGGTGATAATTTTGCTTTAACTTATGACAACATGATCGACAACTGACCCAATACACTACCTTTCTCCATGGTTCAATTCGATTACTATAGCGCTAGTTTAAGGTTGAAATTAACTCTAATCATCCCATACAACCCTTAACCAGTCTCAAAAGGTAGCGCTAGTAAAATTTTTGATCACCGAATTTTCTAAAACTATAACGCTATAGTAAGCTAACTACGCTAAAAATAGCGCTAGATAATTTTCGTTCCAAATAAATATAGCGCTATTTTAAAAAGAAAAATTAAATTAAATTCAATTCTTTATATACCCCGTAAGCTCTGAATAAGGTTAGCGCCATGGTATAGCTTCCATGAATCCCACAATTAAATTAGCGCTATAGTAAAGCCGTCAATCCCAATCATCCCATACACTCTTTACCACCCCTAAAAAAGTAGCGCTATTAAAATTTCCGGTATCACTTTGTAAATTTTTGTAACAATTTTGCACAGACAGAAATAATGTGTTATAATAAGTATAGCGCTATTTAAAGGAGCAAAAAAAAATGACAGTGGTCGGAACTACCCAAGCAGCTTTTCTTCTAGGAATTTGTGTCCAACGAGTCCGTCAACTTCTCAAACATGGCAGAATTAAGGGCGCTCAAAAAGTTGGCAGATTTTGGCAAATTCCTCTATTTAATGGCTTGCCCAAGGTCAGTCCCGGTCGCCGTGGACCAAAGGGAACCTGGAGAAGAGGTTTCCAAAAGGTGGCCACTTACGTTCATGTCAACCAAAACGTCATTAGGCAAAATAAAAAGAACAACACCTACGAGCCTGTCCTAACCGTCAAACAAGGTAATCGCAACACCTACGGTCATTATGTAGAAATCAAAGGACCGTCTCGGTTGGTTTATCAACCTAATTGTCCCAAGGATTGTGGAGCTACAGTGTGGCTGGAAGTTGATCCTTCTGTGGAAATTTTGACTAAACGTTTTGGCTAGTTGGAAATTTCAGCAATTTTCGTTGGTGATGCGATTGGGCTACGGCCACGCTACGCGAGTCACCCGAAGCTTCCGCGCTTATGCGATGCTCGGTACGAGCCGCTACGCGATCGCGTTAAACCTTTTTGATCGCGCTATCATTGACATTGTTGTTTATCACTATAGAGTTAACTAAATAAATTTCCGTCCAATTCGTTGGCTATCGTGAATTTCAGCAATTTTTGATTACTCTCAGATTGGGTAACACTATCATTGAAATTGATTAGTAAAAGCGGTTGATCACTATGGCAGCAGTATTGAATTTTTCCCCTCAATCCTTTGATTGTCGTAAATTTCGGCAATTTTCGATTATCCTGAATTCCAACAATTTTGGATAATCACGATAGCGCTAGCTTGAGCAACAAAGCCGTGAAAATCCTTTACTGTCGGAAATTTCAGCAATTCGCGATCACGTTAGCTTGAGCAACTTCGGTAGTTATCGAAAATCACAGCAATTTCGATAATAACCTTCGCGCCTTGTTGAGCAACAAAGCGTGAAATTTGTTTACTGTCGGAAATTCCAGCAATTTGAAATAATCAAGATAGCGCCTTGTTGAGCAATTTCGGTAGTTATCGAAAATTCCAGCAATTTCGGATGATCACGATAGCGCTAGCTTGAGCAACAAAGCGTCAAATTCGTTTACTGTCGGAAATTTCAACAATTTTGGATAATCGCGATCGCCCTAGCAACAGCAGCAAAGCGTGAAATTCTTTTACTGTCGGAAATTTCAGCAATTTTCGATAATGTTGACTGTCGGAAATTTCAACAATTTTGGATAATCACGATCGCGCCTTGTTGAGCGATTTCGGGAGTTATCGAAAATTCCAGCAATTTGGGATAATCACGATACTGCGTTGGTTAAGCAACGCCCGATAGTTATCGAAAATTACAGCAATTTGGGATAATCATGATGGCGCTAGCTTCAGCAATTTCGGTGAAATTCGTTTACTTTCGGAAATTACAACAATTTTGGATAATCACGATAGCTCCTTGTTGAGCAATTTCTTTAGTTATCGGAAATTCCAGCAATTTTGGGTAATCACGATACTACTAGCAACAGCAACAAAGCCATGAAAATCCTTTACTGTCGGAAATTTCAACAATTTTATAAATAATGCTTTCGCGTAGCGGCTCCTACCGAGCATCGCATTATTAACTATAGCGCTAGCATTATGAGTTTCAGGCTAATTGATTCACTGTTGGAAATTGCAGCAATTTTGGATATGATTGGATGTTTTTTATCAGCAACTTTGGAGCAGCATTACCTGTAGCACCGGTTAACCTAATTTAACATAATTAACCTAATTTAACAAAAATTTATATCAAGAGTGGCAGGGATAGCTTTATAATTATAAATCATTCCTTGAACAAGGAATAACACCATCAAGTAACTATTAATAAAACTGATTAGCTATCACTAGGTTAATCAAAATCCGGTTAATCAATACTAACATAATATATCCCTGCCCAGGATCAGGATAAATCCTTGCCATGGCATTAAATGTCTTGAAACGGTATAACAGTCAGTTAGGTTTAGCGCTATGCTTAGCTATTAGTGGAGCCTACGCATTTTCAGTAAACCAAGCTAATGCCCAGATTACTCCTGATACTACTTTACCAGCAGCCGAAAGGTCTTTGTTTGATCAAAGCTCGGGTCAGATAAATGGAGAAATTGTTGATTTAATTAAAGGAGGAGCAATCCGAGATATAAACTTGTTCCACAGTTTCCTAGAGTTTAATGTGGGAGACGGTCAAAGGGTTTATTTTGCTAATCCAGCTGGGATTGAAAATATTCTGTCTCGGGTAACTGGTGCTAATCCCTCTAATATTTTTGGCACCTTGGGTGTGGATGGTGGCGCGAATTTGTTCGTGATTAATCCCAACGGTATTTTATTTGGGGATAAGGCGAAGCTAGATGTATCGGGTTCATTTGTGGGCACTACTGCTGATGGGATTGGGTTTGGAAATCAAGGAGTGTTTAGTGCGTCTAACCCAGAGCCTCCGTCACCATTGCTGACCGTTAATCCTAATGTGTTTTTCTTTAATCAAATTCCCGGCAATATTACCAGTCAAGCTAAGTTGGAGAAGCTAGCAGTTGATAACTTGTTGTTACTCGGTGGTGATATTGAGGTTATCGAAGATAGCAAGATTAGCACCAATCAAGGTGGTAATATTCTGTTAGCAGGATTGAGCGCACCGGGAGAAGTAGCATTAACTAAAAATGATAACAAGCTGGGTTTGGAGTTTCCGGATGCTGTCAAGAAAGGGAATGTTGTTATTAAAAATAGCGCTATAGAAACTATAGTAGCTAAAGATAGCGATGTTGATGGTGGCGACATTGGGATTATTACTGATTCTTTGGAAGTAGAAAACTCTGAAAAAGAGAAAGATAGGGGAATTTTTACTAAAGCTGATAGGAATAGTAAGAAAAGTGGTGATATTAGTATCAGTGCTGATAACTCGGTATTGATTAAGTCTACTGCTAGAGAAGAGCGCCAGGGAATCTTTTCGATAACAGAGAAAGAAGGTGGAGAAGGCGGAAAAATTACTATCGACGCTGACTCGTTGACAGTAGAGACGGCTCGAAGAGAGCAGGGAATCTTCACTATAACTAAGGTCAATGGTCAGAAAGGGGGTGATATTATAATCACCGCTGATGACTCAATTTCCATTATTGCTTCTCGTGACGGACGTCAGCATGGAATCTTTACCTTAACTGATCCTGAAGGTGGCACAGGAGGAAGTATTCAGATTACTGCTGGCTCCCTGACGGTAGAATCCAAGAAAGAAACACCAGGAATTTCAGCAATAACAAAGGGAGATGGTGATAGCGGTAGCATTACCATCAATGTCAGTGGTGATGTAGAACTGAAAAAGAAAGGTACCATTAGAACAGAACAAATTGAAAATAAAAAAGTAGATAAAAACGATAAAAAAGGCCGCCCCGGAGATGTCTTATTAAATGTCTTGGGCAATGTTACCCTCAATGATAGAAGTAGAATTCAGATATTTAATGGAGGCGCAGCAGATGGGGGGAAAATTACCATCTTGGCTGGGGGAGTAGTTGAGGTAAAATTCAGCAGCAAAATTGAGAATGTCGCTAAACAAAAATCTACAGGATCGAGCGGGGGTATTGATATCCAAGCTAAGTCCCTATTACTTGATTCTCGCAATCCGAGTGATCCTGAATCTAGGAGAGGTCAAGTCCAAATTACGGCTAAGACCGACAAAAAAACTAAGGGTAACGGCGGTCCGATAGACATCCGTGTGGGGTCACTGACGATGATTGGACCAAATAGAGCAGGCTCTAGTGGTATAAGGGCTAATACATCAGGAGCTGGAAACGCGGGGGCGATCAAAATCATAGTTGAAGGAGACTTCATCATGGAAGATCGTGCCAAAATTGAAGCGAAATCCCAAAGGGACGCTATAGGTGATGGTGGCAAGATAATCATTGAAGCTGGTTCACTTTTCTTGAGCAATATAAGCTTTATCACTGCTGAGGCTAAGAAGAGAAGTAAGGGAAACCCGGGAAGTATTCAAATAAAGGTTAACGATAAAATTGAAATTACTGGCCAAAGCAGCGCAATTAAAACTGATATAGATGAAGATGCGGGAAACAATCAAACCCTAGAGGAAGGAGGCGCTGCTAATATTACCATTGAAACTCGCTCTCTATCCATTAAAGATGGAGGAAGAATATCAGCTTCTACTCAGGGCAAAATTAAAGCAGGTGATATTAGAATCAATGCTAGGGATTTTGTGGAAATTTATGGGATTAAAAGAACCAGTCGCATATCCACGGAAACTAGAGAAGAATCTGAGGGTAAAGGAGGGCGTATTGAGATCACAACATCGAGCTTACGTCTATCAAATCGTGCAAGATTAGATGCTAAAAGCGAAAGTGACTTTCGTGGTGGTGATATCGAAATTGATGCCGATGAAGTGCAACTAACCGATGGTGCTGAAATCATCGCGACTTCCCAAAAAAAGGGAAATCCGGGAAATATCGAGATAGCAGCTAAAGATAAGATTGAGATTACCAACAGCGACATCCAAACTGTGGTAGAATTTGATGCAGGAAACCCAGAGCGCGCGGAAAACACCCCAGGAGGCGTTGGTAACATTACTATTAAAGCTCGCTCTCTATCCCTCAAAGATGGGAAATTAGAAGCTTTGAATCAGGGCAACCTTCCAGCAGCTAATATTACAGTCAATGCTACCGATTTTGTGGAAATTTCTGGGGTTAAAAGGCTCAGTGGCATATTCACTGAAACTAAACTAGGAAGCCAGGATCTTAGAGACAATAAGTCTACGGGAGGAACGATTGAGATCACGACGGGTAAATTAACCGTATCCAATGATTCATTTATAAGCACTCGCGGTATTGGTGGATTTCCTGGGGGTGATATCATAGTCGAGGCTAAGGAAGTAGAAGTCACCCAAGGTGCACAAATTCTTGCTAATGCCTTGAATACTAATGATGAGAATGATGGTAATGTTAGCAATGCTGGCAACATTAGGATCAATGCTTCAGAGCAAGTTATTGTTAGTGGAAGTGATCCAAACTCTTCACCAACTGTTGATAGGATCAAGGATAGACGGAAACAAAAACAAGAAGAGCTGGATAGGGAAGATCAGGAAATTAAAATAGAAACTGGTAAAATTCTCGCTCAGCGCGTTCACCTGGCTCAACTGGAAGAACAAAAGGATAAACTACCCGAAGAAGAAATAGAACAAAGAAGAGAAGATGCAAAACAAAGAAGAGAAGATGCAAAACAAAGAAGAGAAGATGCAAAACAAAGAAAAATCGAAATCGAACTTGAAGCTTCCAATGATATCCTTCTGATCCAAGATGATATCCCCCAGAGCAGGATTGCAGTTGCCGCCATTGGAGGTAACAATGCTGGAGACTTGACAGTAACAACCAAAAACCTTACTGTCGAAGATGGAGCACAAATATCAGTAAGTGCTGTCCCCTTAAATCAAGATAGTTTTCCAGATACCGAGGTGCCTGATAGTGAGCGAGGAGTAGCTGGCAAACTGACCATTAAGGCTGAGTCTCTCACCCTAGACAACGGCAAACTTCTAGCTGCTACTGGAAAAAATTCCGACAACAACCAACAAGATCAGGAAGCAGCAACTATCGATATCAATGTATCAGGATTGACAACACTTGATAACAATAGCCTAATCTTGGCTGATGCTACAGGTGATAAAGTCAAAGGAGGGAACATTACTATTGAAGGTGGATTTCTGATTCTATTACCCTCCGATGGTGAAACGGGTAACGATATCGTTGCTAATGCTCAACAAGGCCAAGGTGGAGAGATCAAAATCACCCTGCAAGGCTTATTCGGAAACTTCACCTCACAGCAAGGTCTGACTCGATTTAATGATATTTCTGCTATTAGTTTGACCGGGGATTTGTCTTTATCTGGATTGCTGGAGATCAATTCCGCAATTAATCCTGGCGATGATCCTGAAAACCTACCAACATCAACAGTTGACCCCTCAGAATTAATTGTTGCTAACTGTCCCAGGAGTGGAAAAGTAAGTGTAGATGAACTGGGTGAATTCATTGTTACTGGACGAGGTGGCTTACCCCCGAGTCCTCTAGACCCAATCAATCAACAGTCTATACTGGTAGATTGGATTACCCTTGATACTGAATCAGACAACATCGAAGAAGCTACCTCTACTCCTACTCCTGAAGTTAGTTACTTACCAATGAGAGGAAAACGTCGCACTGCCAATACTCCCACTCCTACTCGTCCTAAGAAGAAAATAGTGGAAGCTCAAGGTTGGACTGTTGGCGAAGATGGTACGATTATCCTGACGGCTGAACCGAATACTGTTACTCCTAAGAGTAATTGGTATAGTCCTAGGTCTTGTGGTAGCAAGGGTTGAGCCATCGAATAGATGTTGATTTTGGCGTTAACTTCAAGAAACGGGCAAGATGCCCATTCCACCTCTTAATGTTGGAAATTTCAACAATTTTCTAAGTTAGAGTTATTGATAAATAAGTATAGCGCTATTCAATCTTAACCAGATCAAGCGGTTGATAAGTATAGCGCTATTGTAATAGCTTCGAGGCCAATTGATGCACTGTTGGAAATTGCAGCAATTTTGGAAATGATCGGATTGACCTTAGGCCACGCTAAAAGCGATCACTTTCGATCTTACTCCTCAGATTCTTGATCCGTAGGCTCAGGTAAATCAAAAATAATAATAAATTTCCCATCAGGCATCAGTCGTTTGAGTGCCTGCAAGTGACCTTGACCAAAGGTCACGCTACGCGAACAGCATCAGACCGGTTCCGGTAACGACCAACAACGACCCGTTGCATTTGTGGCAATAGGTGAATGACCGCCCATGGATAGAGGCGTTGGGAGTAGGTCATAATTTTAGGTATCTCCTTAACTGGGGGACTAGAGCCAGCCCCAGAGCTTGCAAAATCCTGGCTGGCTCTTAACGTTTTCACGTCTATAATACTACTATAGCATATAAATAATCTTTTATTATAACATATTTTAAAAACTTTTGTAACAAACTTGTGAGGGAGCAGGGAGTAGGGAGCAGGGAGTAGGGGAGATAAGGGAGGTTTTAATTAGCGCTAGATAAATTCGGCCAAAGTATAGCGCTAATTAAAATCACTAACTTAATTATCCCAAATATCCCTTAAAACTTTAAAAAAGTCAGCGCTAGATAAATTCGGCCAAAGTATAGCGCTAATTAAAATCACTAACTTAATTATCCCAAATATCCCTTAGCCCTTAAAAAAGTCAGCGCTAGATAAATTCGCACAAAGTATAGCGCTAATTTAAATCACTAACTTAATTATCCCAAATATCCCTTAGCCCTTAAAAAAGTCAGCCCCTTAAAACCATAAAACTAGCGCTATACTATTAACAGGGTTCCAGTAGCGTATCCCTAGGAGCTACCTAATGTCTAACACTTGGTGATATCACACCTAACCCTATGCTTAAGCAAATTGCTGATGCCTTTGAGCACCATGATTATCAAACTGCTGCGCGATTAATTAAAAAACTTCTGAAGCAAGAGCCCAATAATCCCTGGACACAGCTTTATCTAGGACGGCTCCAGGAAGTCAGAGGTAAGCTACAAGCAGCCGAAAGAATCTATCGACAGTTACTGAAAGGAACACCTGTTCCTAAAATTATGGCGCAAGCTCGTCAGGGACTAGCACGCTTAGAAGCTAAAGCAAAACAACAGCGCCGAGAAGCCTTAGCCCAAGCAACTGCTGACCCTGATAGTAATCAATTGGGAGTATTAGTCCTAAAGCCGATCAGCCAACAAGACAAACCAAAAGCAGCTCAAAACTTAGCTCGCATCCTGGGGATAGACCCCTACACCGCAAGGCTACAGCTACCTACTAGAGGCTGGCGTTTATATCGCACTGGACCTGTGGGAGAACTTAAGTATTATGGCTCCTTACTGCGAGAAGCATCAATAAAATGTTTGTGGGCATCTGTAGCAGATATCAAAAGAATTAACATTTATCAAGTTAAGTATTTTTCTGACAGTAGTGACCAGGAAACTACTGTAGTATGTCACAACTCTCAGGGACAGTTGGGTTCTTTTAGCTTTAACTGGTCGGAAGTTACCCAACGAGTAGACGGACGGTTGCCTTTGTTTGAGAAGGTAGTAGACTTAGATGCGCGACGGAATTTAACTCGTAAAACCCAAACCTTAGACTATGCCATGGTTTGTGACTTGCATTTACCACAGCGCCACAGTATTCTCAGACTATGCGATCGCAATTATCAATTTCAGCAAGGAATTGCTCTAACCCTCAAGCCAGTTTCTCGTCAGAACAAGCAATCCCAAGACTCTCGTATACACCAAAGCACTACAAGAGTCAACTGGAACAACTTAGCTGATTATTTAAATGTTCGGCTACTTGAGAAACCAGTATGGTCTGACTTTACCACCTTTGCCCAAACTGCTCTAGACTACCAAGACCTGCTAGAAAAACTGGAGTCTCATATCGACTTATTTCGCCTGGTCGAGACTCCTTGGGATCCAGCATTTCAGTTGTATAGTGGATTAGTATTTCTTCAAAAATAACTAATCTATTAACGAGGGGTCTGCATCTGAGCAGCCATGTCCATAAACTTATTCATGCTAGGACCAGGACGACGACGAGGCATAATCATTGGTACGTATTTGGTGGCAAAGGTCGCTTCCGGTTGTCCTTTTGCCTTGTTATTCACAAGTGCTGCTGCTGAAGTGATTGCCGCTACTGGTGTTGGCTCAGGAGCAGCTGCCTTTTTTTTAGCTTCTGCTTCAGCTTGCTTCTTAGCCTTTGCTTCAGCCTTAGCCTTTGCTAGTTCTTCTTTCTTGGCTTGACGAGCAGATTTGGGCTTAGGAGCTTCAGTTGTTGCTACTGGGGTCGTGGTTTCTGCTGCTGCCTCAGCTGTTGCTACTGGGGTCGGAGTTTCCACTGTTGCCTCAGCTTTAGCCGGTTCTGGCTTCTGTTCTACCGCTGCTTGCTGGGGGGTGCTAGTGTCGCTTTCGTCTAGCTCCAGGTAGAAGCCCTTGGATTTTTTGCCCTTAAAGAAATTTACCATTTACAAATACCTCTCTAAATTAGTTTTAATGGAAGCTATTACCAGAGTGCGATGAAGCAAAGCTTCCGCCAAAGGCGATTAGCCCGAAGGGCTACGCTACGCGATCGCAACTGGGGCTACAAGCTTGGCGCAGGACACTAATCGGTAATCGGTAATCGGTAATCGGTAATCGGTAATTGTGCTTAATCCTTACTGATCACCTTTACCAACTAACCATTTACGACAAACCCAACTCTGTCCTGGCTTAAGTGAATAGCCTCACTAGTGATTTTGGGTGACTAGTCGTTTGATGAAACTTAACCAAACGTTGCATTTGTATAGTAATTATGAGTGAATCCTTCACTTATTGCAACAATTTAGAAACTTTTGTTCATCAAACTTTACATTAAGCCCTTGATAAGTATATTTACTTAGATATTTAGAGCTAAAGACCACCAGGTAATTTAGAAAAGTTTACGATTCTCTCAGAATTTTGGGGTAAGCTATGGAAATTCGACGGATTGCTGAAGTTTTGCGCAATGGTCAACCAGATCAGTCTTTGACCATTCAAGGCTGGGTACGGACAAAACGGGAATTAAAGGACTTTGCCTTCATGGAAGTCAACGATGGCTCCTCCATGGCAAATTTACAGGTAGTGCTCAATCCAGACTTGTCAGATTATGAGACTATCGTGAAGCAGCTTAATACTGGCTCATCAGTAGAAGTCACTGGTATACTAGTAGAGTCTCTTGGCAAGGGACAGCGAATTGAACTCAAAGCATCCTCGGTGACAGTGTATGGGGAAGCAGATGCCAATTATCCCCTACAGAAGAAACGCCACTCCTTTGAGTTTTTGCGCACCATTAGCCATTTGCGATCGCGTACCAATACCCTAGGTGCAGTGTTCCGAGTGCGGAATGCCTGTTCCAGTGCCATTCATCAGTTTTTTCAAGAACGAGGCTTCTTGTGGGTTCATACCCCAATTATCACCGCTAGTGACTGTGAAGGAGCGGGGGAGTTGTTCAGTGTCACTAACCTAGACTTAAACAACATTCCCAAAACCGATAATGAAGCAGTCGATTACACTCAGGACTTTTTTGGACGACCGACTTACCTGACTGTCAGTGGTCAATTACAAGCAGAAATTATGTCAATGGCGTTTCGGGATGTGTACACCTTTGGTCCTACATTCCGAGCCGAGAATTCTAATACCTCTCGACATCTAGCAGAATTTTGGATGGTGGAGCCTGAGATGGCATTCTGCGATTTGAAGGGGGATATGGATTTAGCAGAAGCCTTTCTCAAGCATGTATTTAAGTCAGTATTGGAAAACTGTCCAGAAGATCTGGAATTTTTCAACAAGCGGATAGATAACAATGTTCTCGCTACTGCTGATAATATTATCAATAATCAGTTTGAGCGGATTACTTATACAGATGCGATCGCATTACTGGAGAAAACGGATCGTAAGTTTGAGTATGAGGTAAGTTGGGGTGTAGATTTGCAGTCAGAACACGAACGGTATCTAGCCGAAGAGTTGTTTAAAAAGCCCGTCATTGTCACGGATTATCCAGTAGAGATAAAAGCCTTTTATATGCGCTTAAACGAGGACGAAAAGACTGTAGCAGCAATGGATGTGCTTGCGCCTAGGATTGGGGAAATTATCGGTGGTGCTCAGCGGGAAGAACGGCTGGATATATTAGAGAAGCGAATTCAGAATCAGGGCATGAATCCAGAAGATTTATGGTGGTATTTAGATTTGCGACGTTATGGTACAGTGCCCCATGCTGGATTTGGTTTGGGATTTGAGCGATTGGTGCAATTTATGACTGGTATGGCAAATATTCGGGATGTAATTCCGTTTCCCAGAACTCCGTTGAGTGCGGAGTTCTAAAAAATAAAACTATGGTTGGTTCTGCCCACAGCCATTGATGCAAATATGGGTAGTGCTAAAGATTTAGCACTACCCAAAACTATATTGACAGAGTACTAGCTAAGTGAAGCATTGCTACGATCATAAGTAGAGCGGAAACTAGGATGGGGTTTACCTTGGATAGTACCCCAGTAGTCAGGATCTAAGCTATCTAGTCCTACTTCGGAAGCCACGCGACCGAGCATAGATTGCTGACGATTTTTGATCATGTGATGGTGATTCATCATCAGAGCCCTAGCTTTTTCTTGAGTAGACATTTTCCTTTCTCCGATTGCTTATAGAAGATTGTGATGGAATTAATTTCCCTTACATTTATAACTATATCACTTATTTCTGTATCAAAAACTACAAAATTACTTTTATTTACAAATCTTAAGAAACTAGCCACTATCACCACTGTCCTTCAAAATATCCCAGAGCCACTGCTCTACGCGATCGCCCATGGCCTGATTAGAGTATTTAACTTCCAGGAGGCGACGGCATTCACGGCGGTCAATTCTATCCAAGTTTCCCAAGGCTTCTACCAAGCCTTCCACAGAATCGGGTTCTACCAAAAAGCCATTTTTACCATCTTCGATAATTTCTGCTGATCCACCACGGTCATAGGAAATGACTGGCACTCCACAAGCGAGGGCTTCCATTGCCACAGTACTAAATGCTTCCACCCAATGAGGGGTCATAAGTAAAGCTCGACACTGGCGCAAGTGTTTTTGGAGTTGATCAGTTGGCAGAAAACCCAGGTATTCTAGAGGGGCATTGGGGTAATCTTGAAGAATCTGCTGCCAATACAGTTTATTTTGTATAAGACCCATAATTTTTAGTGGCGTAGCCGTGAAATCGGATGCTGCCACTGCATCTTCTAAGCCTTTTTCTGGAGAAATTCGACCCACCCAGCCGACCCAGGGTGAGGGAGAGTCACAAAAGGAATAGACAGACAAATCAATGCCATTTCCCAAACAACGACAGCGATTCTTGAAGGAAAATGTTGCCCCTTGAGCCATTGAATGAACCCCGATTCTGCCAGGGAAATTAATGGCAACTTGTTCGATGATCTGATCCATCGCCTCGGTTAATGAACCCATACTCACTAGGTGAGCAATGGGACAACTGAAAAAGGGGGTTAGGTAAAACGGTAACCAGTCGTAGGCAAAGTTGACAATCAAGTCATAGTGGGTTTGAACTTGTCGCCCATAGTCCCACATATTAGCCAATACCGAGGATGGGGGGATGATAGTAGGAGTCTCTCTTGTTTGAGTTTGAATACTAGTTTCGAGAACACCATCAATTTCTACCAGAGGCATTCCCCAAGCTGTAGATCCTTTAGTTGCCACAATTGTGATCCTGTGACCCCGATTAATCAATTCCGTAGCAATGTTACGTACAGTCAACTCAACCCCACCACCTAACCCTGAACCCAACGGACCAACTGGGGTGGAAACTAATAGCAATTTCAGGGAATTTAATTGGCTCATTAATTTAAAATTAACCCTGGTAATTTGATAATTAAAACTATAATTATCAACTTTAAATTAATTAATCAAACGTTGATTTTAAATCTCTTACACCACGATAAGTAAAGCTTATGAAATTTTTATTACTTCCAATTATAACACGTTAATTACCCGAAGTTCCCTAACTAGTCGCTATTATCTTGGTAATGGTTTGACTGATTTTCTGATGAATTCAGGGAATGTTGTGCTGGTGGCAAACTATCCAAATTAGCGGGAGGGCGCATTTTATTAAACTGATCGATTGCCCATTTTGCCGTTTCTCGCACTTCTGAATCCGGGTCATCCGTAGCGTGACGCAACATATGTAAGACTTGATTTAGTAATTCATAAATTCGCGTTGCATCCCGAATCGCATTTTTCCGCACTTGGGGGTTGTCATCCTGCAAAGAAATGGCTAGGGCTTTGTTAATCGGTTTGAGGGTTTTGGTGCTAATTTGGGATAAGGCTTCCAAAATCAAGCCACGCTGCTTAGAATCAGAATCTAGCATTAAGTTGACTAGGGGCTTTACTGCCCTCGAATCCCCCTTTTGGGCTAATTCCCAGATAGCTTGTTGTCGCTTTTGTGGGTCTGGGTCTTCTAATTCTCTGATTAATTCCTCAACGATACTAAATTTAGTCAGACGAGTGGTGTTTTTGACATGTAAGGAATCAGCTAACGACTGAGGTTGGGAATTACTAGGATTGGCCACATCATAACTAACGCTATGGTTATCATCCCTTTGAAGACGGTGGTTTTGGGAGTCAGTTGACACTGGGACTTTGAGGTTATTGAGTCTAGGATCTTGTAAGACGTGATTTTCTGTGGAGGGCGCTAATTGTGAGTCTACCGGTCGTTTTGGTTTAGTGAACCACTTGAATAGGAAAAAACCACCACCAGCGATGATGATGGCTGGGATAATCAGCCATGATGACAGGCTCTTTTCCTCGGTGGAAGGTTCCGTAGTAGTCGGTTCGTCTGGGACTGATTGACCTGAGTTTGGAGCTGAACTCGTGCTGCTGGTTGCTGAACTCGTGCTGCTGGTTGTCGTCTTAGCACCGTAGGCTTGCTCTAATTCCTTCCTAGTAACCGAATCAACAATACCCAGTTTTCTCAATCCAATAGATTCTTGGAATAAAGCGACTGCTTTCTCTGTATCTTCACCATAAACACCATCTTCAAGTCCATCGTAGAAGCCAAGATGCTTGAGCTTGGCTTGCACAAGAGCCACCTCTTTGCCCCGACTCCCTTTGAGCAGAATTGGCTGGTCAGTTTCTGTGGCAGAAGTGGAAGATTGAGCGATTAGCAACGGCTCAGGGACGTTGTTGGGTGAAAATGCGTTCCCGTAGCGGTTCTTATGGAAAATCGCTTTTTCTAATTTCACCGCTAGGCTGGGTGCTGGGAACCAACCTAGGCAGTTCAAACATGTAGCTACAAGTATGATAGACCAATGGCGAGTCATAAAATTCTACAGGACTCGAATGTGAACGCCAATTCTAGCTTACGCACTTAACACACAACGCTCAATCCCATGTGTTTTAGTCGTTCGAGCAACAGAATTTCATCTCAATTGTATCCTGAACAGCTCAAGGAATGGGTTTCTGGTAGGATAGTAATACCTTCAATCAGGCTCACTGGTTGTTTCCACTGCCAGTTTTCCGCTCTGGCTAGCCGCTGTTGTTTGCCAGCCTTGCTTTGATCCGACTTGCTATTTGTTCGCGCTGATTGACTAGATAAATGCTAAGCAATGTCACGCACACACCAGTCCACTGTAGAGCACTGAGTACCTCAGACAACACTAAATTCCCAAATAGCAGGGCAAATACTGGTGTCAGAAAGGTTAAGCTACACAGACTAGTGAGATTCCCCTTGGAGGCAAAGTAGAAGAATATACCGTATGCGATCGCACTCCCGAAAACAGTGGAGTAAGCTAATGCGATCCAGCCAACTCCATCAATATTCACCCATTGCTGGGATTCTATGAGACTAGAGAGGGCAAATAACGGTAATCCTCCTAAGAGCATGTGCCAACCAACCGCAGCAACTGGGTCTGCATAGCGGCTGATCATGGGAACCATTACTGTTCCTACTGCCATGGAAAGGGATGCTAAGAGCATCAGCCACTCTCCATGATCAAACAGCTGTTCCCAGCTTAATTCTATAGCGTGAGCGTTGCCAGTAAAAAGGCTGAGAATCCATTGATCGGGGAAGCCAATCAAGCTGATTCCTACTATACCAAATCCTAGTCCTAACCAACCCCACAGTCCAATAAGTTCACCAAAGAGCAATGCTGATAGCAGGGCGACCACTAGGGGTTGACTATCAATCATCACCGAACCCAAACCCGCACCAGTGCTAACCAATCCCTGGGCTAGGAAACCCTGAAACATTGCCCCATCCACTAAGGCAAATACGCCAATCCACAGCCAGGCTAACCAACCTTTCGGCTGGGGGCGACCCATCACAGTTGCTGCTACTAATACTAAAACTCCTGCTGGTACTAACCGCACCCCAGCCATAAACAGAGGGGTTGTGTTAGGGATCACCCCTTTCATGGCTACCATAGCTGTACCCCATAGGAAAAAGGGGGAAATCAGCAGTAGTGACCCTATCGGTGGCAGTATTGTGTTGGCTTTGAGTTGCATAATCCTGATTTATGGTGAAGAACGAAAATAACCGACACTCAAGCAGCTTTCATAAATTTGATTTAGATATTGACTTTAGATATTGACTTGGCTCAGGAGCAGGGGGCTCAGGAGCACAGGCGTGAGTTTTGGAGTTTTTCGAGCTTACTGAATAACATACAATTTCAATGGGCGACAGATTAAACGAGCTTTTTCTATTTGCTTAAACACTTATTTACTTATTTACTTATTTATAGCCCCTGAGTAGCTAACCGTTTGAGAAAATGATGCAAACTATATATACAAGCTCCAGTAATCAGTTAAATCTAGACTAGATACTCACAATCACCTATGCCTTGGCCGTTTAAACGCAAATCTCTCAAACAAATTGCTCGAATTGAAATCACGGGGGCGATCGCTGGTGGTACCCGTAAACGGGTCCTCGAAGCCCTGAAAACTGTTGAAGAGAAGAAATTTCCCGTTTTACTATTACGGATTGACAGTCCTGGTGGTACAGTTGGGGATTCTCAGGAAATCTATAGCGCCTTGGTGAAGTTGCGAGAAAAGGTGAAGATAGTAGCTAGCTTTGGCAATATCTCCGCATCCGGGGGTGTTTACATTGGCATGGGAGCGGAACATATAGTAGCGAACCCTGGTACAATCACTGGAAGTATTGGTGTGATTCTGCGGGGAAACAATATAGAGCGCTTGTTGGATAAAATCGGTGTTTCCTTTAAGGTCATTAAGTCAGGTCCGTACAAAGATATATTGGCGTTTGACCGGGAACTGACTGAGCCGGAAAAAACTATTCTTCAAGAGTTGATCGATACCAGTTATCAGCAGTTTGTACAAACTGTTGCCCAGAGTCGCAAGCTAGATGTAGATGTGGTAAAAAGTTTTGCTGATGGTAGGATTTTTACTGGTGAGCAAGCACATAACTTGGGGGTGGTTGATCGCCTGGGAACTGAAGAAGATGCCCGTTGCTGGGCAGCGGAATTGGTGGGTCTTGACCCAGAGAAAACCAAGTCTTTCACCATCGAAGAACCCAAACCATTGTTGAGTCGCTTGCTACCGGGTAACCTTATTCGCAATAGATCTCAGATATCTGTTGGTATAGATTGGTTAGAGTTTGAACTATCAACTAGCGGTCAGCCCCTATGGTTGTACCGACCATAAGATAACATGGAGATTTGAGATTTTACACGCTTTGTGAAATCTCAAATCTCCCAGGGAAATTCGGAGGATCTTACCTTGCACTGGAGAGTTAGAGCAATTCGAGGCGCAACAACTGCCTCAGAAAATACAGTAGCAGCGATTCGAGAAGCAGTGATGGAACTGCTAGATGAACTCGAAGCTCATAATGAAATCGACCATCAAGAAATTATTAGTGCGATTTTCACCACGACCCGTGATTTGGATGCTAAATTTCCAGCTGCGATCGCACGAGAACGTCCGAATTGGGATCATGTTCCTTTACTTGATGTCCAACAGATGCATGTCGAGGGTAGCCTAGAGCGTTGTATCCGGTGTTTAATCCAAATCAACACTCCTGTTTCTCAACTTGAAATTTATCATCCCTATTTACGTCAGGCAAAAAATTTAAGGCCTGATTTGATCTTAGCTCAAGTCAACCGTTAGTTATCAGGTTATTTCTAATAACCACGCGGCTTCTAGCAATTAGCCAGTCGTAATTTAAAGTTGTCATTAGTCAAAATAAAATTGTTAATGGTCAATGGTCAATGCTTAATTAACAATTAACAATTAACAACTAACAATTAACAGCCATGGGATTTGATTTCCTGAAATGTATCAATGGTCAACCGTCCATGGTCAACCATCAACATAAAGATTTTCAGGTTGATTCCGTTTGTCTATCAGATGATTTGTGGTGGAAACGAATTCCTAAAAAGATGTCGTATATAAAGTTCCAAAAACTCTTTCGAGCCAGAAGTCCTAGAGATTGATCACAACCTTTTTCATCTAAAAGGGGTTTAACAGCACGGTAGGCGGGCTGATACTTGTACCAGGGTATGGTCGGCCACAGGTGATGAATTAGATGATAATTTTGTCCCATAATTAGCAGGTTGATGATGGGACTGGGGTAAATTCTAGCATTTTTCCAGCGATCACGTTCTTTAAATGGACGATGGGGCAAATAATCAAAGAACAATCCTAGGGCTATACCTACAACTAATGCTGGCACAAACCAATAGTTCATGATGTAGTCTAAAAAGCCGTATTGACAAGCAAGATATATGATGATGGCGATGAATAGACGGCTAAAAAACCACTCCCAGAGCTCATACTTACGCCACAAACGGCGCTTGAAAAAAAATATTTCGTGATAAAAAAAGCGAACTGCAATTAACCACAGCGGACCACCAGTGGAAACAAAATGATCGGGATCATTTTCGGGATCGTTAACATTGGCATGATGCTGCATATGAACCCGCGTGAACACTGGGAAGGTAAAACCTAACATCAGGGCGCTACCATGACCCATCAGGGCATTGACGTAACGGTTTTTGTGGGCAACATGGTGAGAGGCATCGTGAATGACTGTTCCTACCATGTGTAAGGCAAGGACATTAATGCTAAAGCAGCAAGCGTTAGGCAAATCCCAAAGCCAGTAACCACTGGTGGAACAGACCACCAAGATGATCGCCGCCACAAACATAAGTAACGTTAAGTTAAACTTATCCGGGGCACCCAAGAACTCCTTGGGTACTGTCAGCGGCTTGATGGCCTCCGACATACTTGTTTTTTCTCCTTTCTACTGTCTTTTGGTAGTATAAGGTAAAATTGCTAAATCATAAAGATTTGTTAAGATTAGAACTTCTAATCAGAAACTAAAGTCAATTTCAGGAAAACCACTCTCTTCACCAGGGGAGTCACCCTCCGGCACTGCTTGTGATACCCTTCTGCTTCTGCGAGGCACAGGGGTTTTCAACTGTCGAGCTGATAATCTTCTACAAGTTAACCTCTGTTTCAGCTAGCGATGCAGCAAGGTAACAGGGGAGCAAGTGTGCTCAAAGGGAGGCAGCGCTGACCTATGGGGGTTTCCACGGGGCTTTCAGCGATGCAGCGGTGTCAAATCAATTACCTTAATAAGAGGAGAGGCTTGTCTTGATGCAGCCCCTCCCCACTCGCGCTTTGCATCAAGAAAGCTCGTTGGTTAAAACAAGTAGCTCGGTTACTCAAAATAATCCGGTCAATCATATGGGGGGTTTTCAGAGCTACCTTCACGCACCAGACAGACTTCCTTTCGACTCACCATACAGATAAACGTCCTGTGAAGCTCCCTCGTTTAGTTCCGCTTCAATCAGGTTAACCACTACCCCTGCCAACTTCTCCAAGTTGCTTAAATCATCCGTTGGGTACCCCAAACAACGGAAATCAAAACCAGTTTCTCAATGTTGAGCCTGTACTGCCAACAGCTGACCCATTGGAACCATCTCTGGTAAATAAACAAATAGTGGATAATCACCGATTAGATTGTCCCGGACTCAATAAACACGAACAACTATTAACGTTTGGCATTGTTTACTTTCAGTATTAAGTCTTATAGCCATTAACATTTTTTTTCGTAATTATAACGAATAATGCTTCATATCAAAACAGCTTCATTATTGAATTATTAGTACATTTTATTGTATTGATTATATCTGCATTAAACTCAATAAATATTCACTATAAATATTATGTATAAAATTGGTAGTTTAAATTATGGTTATTGAGCAAGTTTTTAGTCAAGCATAAGTGAGACACTAACAAGCCCATTTTCTCCTTGAGTCTTAATACTTGATACTTCATACTTTATCCTTGATCCCCTGTACTAATCTAGCAATTTAATACCGGTAGATCTTACTAATGGAGCACATAATCTGTTTCCCTTGATAGTTCCGCTGTTTCTGTGTAATCCAATAGAAATGTCCAACTAATACTGCCAAACAGCGATGAATTACCATCGGATGCCAACTCATTTGTTCAAATCGGGGTTCAGATGGGTCAAACAAACGTAACGATCACAGCGGTATCACTGAGTGTACGATTTCTTCTTGGGAAGCGATCGCGCTTTAGGCGCGGCGCTGCCTGTTTAACTGATGTCCACAAAGCTAAGTGGGTAAAGCCTTTATGAAAGTTGCCTATTTCCAAAGGCTGAGTAAAATTCACCATTGGTTAGGCTCGGAGTATACAAACCCCAACCCAATGATCATGTTCGCGAAACTGACTTGCCTGTTGTAACAACGCCCACAGTCTATATTCTGGTTTTTATAGACAGAAACAACCCATCTGCTTGACAACCCACCCGCATCACTGGTGCTTGTCCCATGTCATGATCACAAGCAATGGGGATTCGTTGCCCCAAGGCTACCATCAACAACGGGACATCTAGAAAGCCACGATGGTTACTCACTACTACAACAGCAGATTTATGAGGAATGCGATCCTCATCGATATTGGAACAATTTATTCCCATTGCAGCAAGAAGGGCATCAGAAACCTGTAGTGGAAGATGGTCAGACATCAGTTTCAGTCATCAATTTCTAATATAGATTAACATTTCTTAACATTATTTTAAAAATATATCTATTGACAGATGCCTTAAAGTAGAGATAATCAGGTGCAAAACAACTAATGGTGATAGACTGCCAGTGACTACAAGTGTGTAGCTTGACACATTAGGCATTAAGCCAGTAGTAGAAAAAGCCTGTTAAATCTAAACTAGACTACTAACTTATGTTAATAATTAATTTTCCTTATAATCAAGTGACAGAAGGTGGCCTTGATTCCATTCCTTCAAGGGAGTGGGATAACTTATCGGCTGCTTATCATTACTCCTTACTCATAAGTAACAGACTAAGGAGTAATGACTCGAAACCCCACAACTAAAATAGGTGGAATGAGTTACAAGATAATAAACAATTTTGAGTAACGTCAACTAAAAAGTAGCGACAGATACTTTTTATAAAAGGTTAAAACTTAAGTACATCTGATTAGATAAATACTACATAAACTAACAACTAAAATTAATACTAGTAGCCATACACTAGGTTGTAAATCACTTAAATAAGTTAAATCAGTTGGCTGGAGGGCGTTTTTAACACTCATATGATTCATACGAATACTACTAAAAATACATTTGCCATTACAACACCCCTTTACTATGTGAACGACTTACCCCATATCGGCAGTGCCTATACCACCATGGCATCTGATGCAGTAGCTCGTTTTCAACGGTTACAGGGCAAAGACGTACTGTTAATTACAGGTACAGATGAACATGGACAAAAAATTCAGCGGACTGCTGAAACTAAAGGGGTAGATCCTCAAGTACATTGCGACAAGATAGCTGCTGGATTTGATGTCCTCTGGCAAAAGCTCAATATCCAGTATGACCGTTTCAGCCGCACTACTGCTAACCGCCACCAAGCCATTGTCAAAGAATTTTTCATGCGGGTTTGGGATAAAAGTGACATTTATCTGAGTCAACAACAAGGGTGGTACTGTGTCTCCTGTGAGGAATTTAAAGAGCAACGGGAACTTCTACCTGGAAACCGCTGCTCGATTCACCCCAATCAAGAAGCGGAGTGGCGGGATGAGCAAAACTACTTTTTCCGGCTCTCTAAATACCAAAAACAGCTAGAAGAACTTTACCAACAGCGACCGGATTTTATCCAACCGGAAAGTCGCCGTAATGAAGTGTTGAGTTTTGTCAGTCAGGGACTACAGGATTTTTCGATTTCCCGATTGAATGTCGATTGGGGCTTCCCAGTACCGGTTGATCCCAGCCACACCATCTATGTCTGGTTTGATGCCTTACTAGGCTACGTGACTGCCCTATTGGATCCCGATAGTGAACCAACTCTTGATAATGCCTTACAAAAATGGTGGCCGATCAATTTACATCTTATCGGTAAGGACATCCTGCGCTTTCATGCTGTATACTGGCCTGCCATGTTAATGTCAGCCTCTCTACCTGTTACAGGTCAAGTATTTGGTCATGGCTTTCTGACCAAAGATGGTCAAAAAATGGGAAAAAGTCTAGGCAATACCCTAGACCCAGTGGAGTTGGTAGATAAATACGGTGCTGATGCAATTCGCTATTATTTTCTAAAAGAGATTGAATTTGGGCGAGACGGGGATTTTAGTGAAACCCGTTTTATAGATATCGTCAATGCGGATTTAGCCAATGACCTAGGTAATTTGCTCAATCGCACCTTGGGGATGGCTAAAAAGTATTGTCAAGGTATTGTTCCAGGTTTAACTGGCTCAGATATTTCACAGGTCAATCCTCTGCTCGAAATTGGCTTAGATCTCGGTTCACAAGTCGCTAGGGCTTATGAATCCCTAGCGTTTAGCCAAGCTTGCCAAAAAATATTTACTCTGATTCGAGCCAGTAACAAATTTCTAGATCACCAAGCTCCCTGGAGCTTGTATAAACAAGGAAAACAGCAAGAGGTTGAACAAGTGTTATATACAGTTTTAGAGTCAGTGCGCTTAGCTGCCTATCTATTATCACCGATTATTCCCAGTATTAGTACGGAGATTTACCAACAACTAGGTTTTGCCATCGACTTTAGCCAAAAAGAACACATCTTTTTGGCTGCGCCCTATGTATCCCATGCATGTTGGGGGGTTTTACCTCAAAACCAGAAGCTAGGAAAACCCAAACCGGTATTTGCACGACTGGAACTCACCTAATTTGGTTCCGTCTTATTAACCAAAAACTTAATCGGCATATTACCTTAATGCTGATTAAGTAAAAAGTTTTTTAATTTTTTTTTTTTAACAAAGAGGTATAATAAAAATGCTGAGCCATTATAATCATGACCCAATTTTTACACCTGAACAAGTCTTAGAAAACCGTGGTCGTGTTGCCATCTTTATCGATGGTTCAAACTTATTTTATGCTGCCCTACAACTAGGGATTGAAATTGACTACACTAAGCTATTGTGTCGTTTGACAGCAGGATCTAGGCTACTACGCTCTTTCTTTTACACTGGTGTTGATCGTACGAATGAGAAGCAGCAGGGCTTTCTGCTCTGGATGCGTCGTAATGGTTACCGAGTAATTGCCAAAGATTTAGTGCAGCTACCAGATGGCTCAAAAAAAGCTAATCTGGATGTAGAAATTGCTGTTGACATGATGGCACTAGTGGGTTCCTACGACACAGCAGTTCTAGTCAGTGGTGATGGGGATCTTGCCTATGCAGTCGATTCTGTCAGTTATCGGGGAGTTCGGGTTGAGGTGGTCAGCCTACGCTCCATGACCAGTGATAGTCTAATTAATGTAGCCGACCGCTATATTGACCTTGATACCATCCAAGAAAGTATCCAAAAAACACCCAAACAAAACTATACTTACCGTCCGTTATCTGGGTTCAATGTGATGGATGAACAGCACAAATAGTTTGGTGATTAGTGATTAGTAATTAGTAATTGGTGATTAGGGCCTGTCTGATGGGGTCCAAACTACGATTTAAGTGTGTGGGGGTTTCTTTCTCATGTCTTGTAGCATTCGGGCAGTAATTAGTGGCTGAAAACCTATAGTTTATGTCCGATGCTTTGCCCTCCTATAGTTTAAATACAGACTTTATTGGAGTAGGGTAAACCATCTAAAAACTGAAAGCTAAGCAACTAAGTCAAGTATAGCTGAGGGGGTAACAGGTCACCTATAATCATTAACTCATCTGGGTTTGGTCAATTCAGTTACAAAACTTATATCCAACTTGAAGGAAATAATCAGGAATTGAATTCTCAGTAATTGAAAATATGCTCATGATTGTCTAGGTATCGTTTGGGATCATAGTGACCTTAAACCTAGAGCTGGTAAAAACTTTGGGGGGCTTGTCGCCCCCCAGGAACTATAGAGGTTATAAAAACTTCAATAACTAAGGAGTAATAACTATAGCAATCCTAAATAGGTTGTGGTAATTTTCCGAAACGTGATCCTTGTTATACCTGGGTTTCAACCCGCTCACTTGTCACAAATCCTATAGGGTTGCTATATAGCAATCCTATAGGATTCGTGAAATATATTCGGCGAAGCTATCGCTATAACCCTTGCCCAGTAAGGATTTACGATTTTGCATATTTTACAAATGATTCAGGATTCCTATACTATAGCATTTCCTAGAAAGCAATTTTTATAAAAATTACTTTTTTAAATCGATACAAGTCTTTCTGAGTAAGCTTTGTATCGATTATTTTATAGTCATTTATCCTAACCACACGCTCCTTTTGCCATATGTTTTTATACTCCAAGAGATGTCTGAAATTTTTTATTTTGATTTTCACGGTTTACTCATTATCTGCTTGTAATAGTGAGCCGAAATCATTAAATCAAGTTCAGGAAGACACTAAAGTTACTGAAAAAATTGAAGGAAGTCTAGTCTTTAAAAACGTTACTCTAGATCAGTCAGATAAGCAAGGTCGTCCTCTATGGAAAGTTACAGGAGATAAAGCGACTTACTCTCCAGATAGAAAAATCGCTTACATTGACAAACCCAATGGGGATTTGTATCAAGATGGGAAACTGATTTTACAGGTGTCAGCCGAGAGTGGTAAAATCCTAGAGAATGGTGAGATAGTGTTTCTCAAAGGTCAGGTCACGGCTACTGATCCCCGTAATGGTGCTGTGTTACGAGGTGATGAGTCTGAGTGGAAACCTAAGGAAGATTTGTTAGTTATCCGCAATAACGTTAAAGGTAATCACCCTAAACTACAAGCATCCGCAAAGGAAGGGCGTTACTTAAGTCGAACCCAGAAGTTGGAATTAATTGGTCAAGTAGCAGCGATATCGAAAGACCCAAACTTGCAAATGAAAACAGAACGTTTGCTCTGGCAAATCGAACAACAGAAGGTAATTAGTAACAAAAGGATACTTATTGAGCGCTATAAAAATAAGATAGTAACAGAACGAGTGGAAGCAGATAAGTCTGAGGTAAACCTTAAGGCAAATATAGCAACTCTCAAGAAAAATGTGCAGTTGACTTCGGTCGAACCACCGGTCCTGATATCGACTAATTCAGCAGTTTGGAATTTGAATGATAAAACTGTTGTGTCCGATCAGCCGGTTAGAATTGTTCACCAGAAGGAGAAATTAATGGTAACAGCTAACAGGGGACGGGTAGATTTGGGTAAGAAAGTAGTTCGGTTAACTGGAGGAGTACAAGGGGAGGGAAGCCGTAAGCAAGCCAAACTATACGCTAATCAGCTAACTTGGGATATCCCCACCCAACACATGGAAGCCTCAGGTAATGTAATATATGAACAAGTTTCACCCCAATTTAATACGACTGGTGATAAAGCAGTGGGTAACCTTGAAGCTCAAGATATTGTTGTAACTAGTGGTGTTGGGGAAAGAGTGGTAACAGAAATTATTCCTTGAGCTGGTTTAAAGTTGTTAGCGTAGCGTGGCCTTTTGGCCAAGGTTAAAGGTTGAAGGTTAAAGGTTGAAGGTTAAAGGTTGAAAGTTAAAGGTTGAAGGTTAAAGGTTGTTCGCTTAGCGTGGCCTTTTGGCCAAGGTTGACTGTAGCCTAAATTAATTTATTGCTGAGACTGGATTTGGAGCCGTTGCTCAACCCTTGACCGTTGACTGTTGACCGTTGACCGTTGACCAAAGTTGACCGTTGACCGTCAACGGTCAAGCCAACTCGATATCTATTTGCTATTTTTTCTTTTCAATCAGCAAGGCACTGCTGATTTTTTCAATACGCTTGGGATCACCAATGATCAATGGTTTATGGGTTTGATTGCTACTCTTTTGGGTCAGGGCACCCCACTCGACAGAAAGGCGTTGCAGTAGCTGATCCTGTTTTGCCCGAAATTCTAGGATATCGTTGCCACCATTAATGATGGCAAACCACACTAAACCGCGATCGCGTGTTGGGACAAAACCAGCTAGAGCACTAACTTCTCTGAGAGTTCCGGTTTTAATCACAGCCCCTGGGGGAATGTTACGGTCGAGCATGGTTCCCTTAGTATCCCGTCCAGCTAGGGGAAAAACATCCCTAAGATTAAGCTCGTAAGGCTGTAAAAAGCGCTCAATAGCCATGAGCATAGCACAAGCAGCACGGGGGGAAATTCGATTCTCCATACCTAAACCAGAGCCATTAATCAACTGAATTTCGCTACCGGGTACACCAGCTGACCTAGCCGCCAAGCGAGCGGTTGTCTGAGCACCCCCAATGGCTTGAGACAACATCTGAGATACGTCGTTGTTACTGTAGATGTTCATCTCTCTAAGAATATCTACCAGGGGCAAAGACTTGTGGAGTAACAGATATTCTTGCTTCGGAATGGGAGTATCAGATACGACTACATTACCAGCAATTTCTAATTGGGGTTTCTCGGTTCCTTTGGGCATGGATTGATACTGGCGGACAATCTGCCAAGACCAGCTGCTGGATTTTAAGGCTTGCTTGAGTAGGCCACCAGCAATTTCTGGGTTATCCTTATCATTCATAGTGAAATTGCCAATGATGACTAAATTCCCAGTGACGCGGCGGATTCCCAGTTGATTTAGGCTATTACCCAATGCGATCGCTTCTTCCCACACAAAAAACGGGTCGCTACCACCAGTAATTACCAAATCTCCCTGCAATACCCCATCTTTAACTATTCCAGTGGCACTGACTCTAGTTTCAAATTGATGAGCTGGTCCCCATTGCTGTAATGCCGCTAGACTAGTGGCAATTTTTGTGATTGAAGCTGCGGGTATTGGAACATTTCCCCGGTGGGTCGCGAGTCTAGTCAGTCCCGATTGAATCCATACTCCTTGCTTAACTGCTGAACCTTGAACACGCCATTTTTCTATGAATTCAGCCACAATCGCTTCAGCAGACGGGTCTGGTTCAGCTGGCAAGCTAAACAAAGAGGTATCCCGCCAAGCCATCAGTTGAGCTTGATCAAGGTTGATCGGTTGTAGACTTCTCCATAGTTTCACAGATATAACGACAAACGCACCGGCAAGGATCCCAGCAGCAAGTTGTTTTAGCATTCACTACACCACATTTGTTTGTTGAGGCTGCTCTATTTTAGATAGTCAATGCTGCTACTGAACAGTTCTGTTGAGAAGACGAAACCTGATTAATAGTGGAGCCTTTATGGTTGGTCGGCTATGGTAAAAGGGTTAAAACTGTTGTTATAAGGCGACCCTATTCTTACGGTAACTTTAAGAACATGTCACCATCCAAGGCTTAACCGGTCCCAAACCTCAAGTCAAACAGATCACATTGTTTACTTATTCCAGGTAATGGTTCTGGTAAGATGTGGAAGGTTTCTATAAACTTTGAGCAATGGCATCGACTGGCGCACGAATCGCAATAGACGCTATGGGCGGGGATTATGCCCCCCATGAAATAGTTGCTGGAGCTATTAGAGCACAAGCTGAATTAGGGGTAGAGGTATTGTTGGTAGGGGATCCTGAGCAAATTAGATCCTCTATTTCCCAACACCACGGATCAAGTCAGATAGAAATTGTAGCTGCTGATGGTGTCGTTGCCATGGATGAAGAACCCTTGGTGACCTTGAAGCGTAAGCCCAAGGCTTCTATTAACGTAGCCATGGACTTAGTCAAGCAAGGACGTGCTGACGCTGTAGTCTGTGCTGGGCACTCTGGGGCAGCCATGGCAGCGGCTCTATTGCGCTTAGGGCGTCTGCCAGGGATTGACCGTCCCGCAATTGGCGCAGTGTTTCCTACCATCATGGCTGGCAAGCCAGTGATTATAATGGATGTGGGGGCAATTGTGGATTGTCGCCCTAAATATCTAGAGCAGTTTGCCATCATGGGGTCAGTATATAGCAAGTATGTCTTGGGCATGGAAGAGCCTAAGGTGGGTCTGCTAAACATTGGTGAAGAAGAGTGTAAAGGCAATGATTTGGCCATCCGTACTCATCAACTGCTACGAAAGAATTCCAGAATAAACTTTATTGGCAATGCTGAGGGTAGAGATGTACTCTCAGGTGAATTTGATGTAATTGTGTGCGATGGTTTTGTGGGCAATATACTGCTCAAGTTTGCCGAAGCAGTAGGGGAGGTGATGCTGCAAATTATCCGAGAAGAACTGCCTCAAGGGATACAAGGTCAGCTAGGTACAGCGTTGTTAAAACCCAACTTGAAGCGGATTAAGCAGCGTATGGATCATGCCGAACATGGCGGTGCTCTACTCTTGGGGGTGGCAGGAATTTGTATTATTAGTCACGGTAGCTCCCAAGCCCCATCGATTTTTAACGCTATTCGGTTGGCTAAAGAAGCCATTGATCACCAAGTACTAGAGCGGATTAAAGCTAATCACTTCAAAAGATCTAAGAAATCAGTCGCTACTAATTCCAGCAGTGAGGAGTAAGGCATGATCGGTTCCGTCATAATGGCAGATTGTTAGCTTGAGCGTCTCACAAGCCTCACAACATAGTTGTTTAAGGCTTGTGTGCTATAGTTGAGTGTGGCATTGATGGCAAGATAGACCAATGACCAGTCTTTTTGTCTTCTCCCTAAGCAGCGAACTTGGGAAGAGAAAAACATGGGATGCAACTGATGGAGAAGAGCCTTGAATCAACTAGGAACAGGCATTGCTATTACCGGAAGTGGTTCCGCAGCGTCAGAGGTTACCCTCGATAACCATCAACTAAGCCAGATAGTTGATACATCGGATGAGTGGATTACCAGCCGTACCGGAATTCAGAAACGGCATCTGATGGATGCACAAGGGAGTCTAAGTGAGATGGCTGCTACGGCAGCTCATAGTGCGATCGCTATGGCTGGAATTGCTCCTGAAGACCTAGATCTGATTATCCTAGCCACCTCAACCCCAGATGATCTGTTTGGTAGTGCTAATCAAGTTCAGGCACACCTGGGAGCATCAAAAGCAGTTGCCTTTGATATAACCGCAGCCTGCTCTGGGTTCGTCTTTGGACTGGCTACAGCGTCCCAATTTATCCGCACTGGCCTGTACCAAAATGTCTTACTGATTGGTGCGGATATTCTCTCAAGGTGGGTGGATTGGTCAGACCGAAGTACTTGTGTACTATTTGGAGATGGTGCTGGGGCTGTAGTTTTGCAGGCAAATCAATCCGATCGCTTACTGGGATTTGCACTGTGTAGTGATGGTACCCAAAATAGCTGTCTTCAGTTAGCCTATGAACCACAAGACCAGGAAATTGTCAAGGGTTTGACTGTTGCTAAAGGGACTTATCAACCCATTACCATGAGTGGCAAAGAGGTTTATCGCTTTGCGGTGCAAAAGGTACCAGAAGTGATTGAAAAAGCATTATTCCGAGCCGATATCACCACTGAACAGGTGGATTGGCTGGTCTTGCATCAAGCTAATCAGCGGATTCTGGATGCAGTTGCCCAACGTCTGAATATTCCTAAGCACAAGGTTCTAAGTAATCTCGCCCAATATGGTAATACCTCAGCGGCTTCTATACCTATAGTGTTGGATGAAGCAGTGCGGCTTGAGAAAATTAAATCAGGAGATATTATAGTTACCTCCGGCTTTGGTGCAGGATTGACTTGGGGAGCAGCAGTTTTTAAGTGGGGAAGGTAATTGATATACTCCAGCACCATATACTCCAGCACCATCCTGACCAAGTTAATCATTGTTGACGGTTAACAGTAAACAGTCAACCGCCAACGACTAACTTTTCAAGGGTTACTGATAACAGACACTATAGAGTGAGGCTTTTCCAAACCATGAGCCTCCATCAGCTGCTGATTAGCCATCACTTGTTGAGGAGGACCGTCAGCAATAATTTGTCCTTCGTCAAGTAGCAAAACGCGATCGCATACTTCTAAAATCAGTTCTAGGTCATGGGAAGAAATCAGTATTGTCTCCTCGGACCCTTTCAAAAAGCTAATCAAGCGACGCCGAGAACGAAGGTCAAGATTGGCACTGGGTTCATCGTAAAGCACTAGGGATGGACCCATGGCTAAAACCCCTGCGATCGCTACCATACACTTCTGACCCCCAGACAGGTTGTGGGGAACTCGAGCCGCTAAGTGTTCCACACCCGTCACGGATAGGGCTTCTTGAACTCGCTGCTCCACGTCAACCGCTGGTAACCCCATATTCTCTGGTCCAAAGGCTACGTCATCCCAGACCGAGGGGGAAAATAACTGGTCATCGGGATTCTGAAACACCAGACCAATTTCTGGACGAAACTCACCCACTACCACGGGTTTGCCAAATAACAGCATTACTCTTGCCCTAGTTGGTTTTAAAACGCCGCAGATGGTCAGGAATAGGGTAGTTTTACCAGCACCATTTGGACCAATCAAACCTACCCGTTCCCCTGGCTTAATGGTGAGATTGATATTGCGTAAACTATCCGGTTGCTCTGGGTAGGAAAAATACAGATTATCAATGGCAAGGGCGTAGTGTAAGGAAGTAGGTGACTGATAGGGTTCAATGTAATCTTCTCGGTAAAAAAATTCTTGTTTTTGCTGGGTCACGGTAAAAGTCTGAAGGATGAAGTCTGTTCGCGTAGCGTGGCCGTTCGCGGAGCGTGGCCTACGGCCTTAAGGCCAAGGATGAAGTCGGTTCGCATAATAGCGTTCGGTGTAGGCTAGGATAAATTCTCAGCCATATTAATTCCGGTTAATCACTTATAGTCGGGGTGAGGGAATTTTGTTAAGTGTTAATTTAAATGTTAATTTAATTAAATTTAAATTAACAAAACTCCAACCCAAACCCTAAACTTATAAGTCGTTAACCGGAATCAATATTACCTTGATTTGATGACCATTAATTATTCATCATTGATCAGTCTGAATTCCCTTCGGTCATGGTTCTGTTAAAAGAATTTCTGCGATCACAAATCCTACTGAAATCAAGCTAGTGAGTGCCAAAGCAATGTAGTGGTGGAAACCAGCAGTGTTTGTACTAGACGACCTACGCTTTCCCCTAGGAAGGGGTAATGAAAAGCTCTGTGTTCTACTCCCTATTGTCACACCAGAACTCTCAGAAACCATAAATTGAGAGGTGTGACTATACCCTCGTAAAATCATCGCTTGATAGACTTGCTGGGATTGCTGGTAACTGCGCACCAAAAGTGTTCCGGTTAGGGACGCTAAAACTCTAAGGTTACGGTAACTACGGGCGAAGAATTCCAGTAACGAAGCAACTGGGTGACCTCCAAATTCCTGCCATGAAAGCTTTGGTCCTTTGCCACGAAAACCTCGCAGCTGCATTGCCCGCTTCATTTTAGCTAGGTCGTTACTAAATTGCTCAATATAGCGGTAAGACAACAGAGTCATATCCGCAACCAGTGAGGGCAGACCAAGCGATCGCATAGCTTTGATGTTGGTCAAAAAGGGTGCAGTGCCAAATAAAATCACACTAATGGTGAGAATACATAGGAAACGGGTGGCAATCAGCACTAAGGTTAGCAGTCCTTCCTGTCGCAGGGCGATTGGACCAAACTGGATGATCACGGTAGTGCCTACTGTGAAGGGGAGTAGCAGTGTAATCCCTAACAGAAACAATCCCGGATAGCGCAACCGATTCAACAGAAAGGACAGTGGCAGGCGAGAGACTCGATAAAAAATTAGGGTCAGAGCCACCATCGGTGGTAGCACTATCAAATGCTGTACAAAGGAAAACGCGAAAATTAGGGTCAATAGGGCAATTAGCTTGGCACGAGGTTCCCAACTGTGGATGGGGAGTCCAAGTGAGCGTAGGCATCAAGTCCATGTTTCATTTAGTGATTGATTGTAATTGGTGATCGCTAATTGGGTCTAATTAACATAGGAGCCATAGGTTCTATCGCTCCACTTCACCCTTGATACTTCATACTTGATACTTCATACTTGATACTTCACCCTTCATCCTTCATATTTTCTCCATGACCTATGACTCAGTTAGGATCAATCCCTAAGCTAATCAAAATTTAAAGACTATGCTTTACTATATTGGGGTAAAAACGTCAATACCTCTTCCCATGCCCCCATGCCCCCATCTGCCCATCAGCTTAGATAGGCAAATTAGATTCGCCCACATTAGATTAGTCCGCTGACTGGCTTCTGTGATAGTCTTGGTTTTTTGCCTAGGGATACTAAAAACGCTTTTCACAGAACAATCTTCTGTTATATAATACCCAGACTACCGGTAAGAATAGGATTATTCTTCCATCTTGGTTATTTAATTTCCTTTAAATTGGTTGATATTGACATCTTAACGGGTTAAAACAGTGTTGATTCTGTGGTTAGCCCAACGCCCGAGGGTTAAAACCACGTTGACTTTAACCCTGTCAACAGACTCCTACATCCGGCAGGCTCTTCTTAACAACTGTGGGTTTACTTCAATTTTTAATTTCGCGCCTTTCTGTTGGTGCGCTTTCCAGTAGGCGTTTCAACCTCACGCCCTGTCGCACCGCAACCATCATACTTTGATTGATTAGTTTGGTGGTGGCAAAACCCTACAAAAATTATGTTGTTTCGGTATGAAGCTCGAATGGCAACCCAAATATAAAGCGATGCAGAGGTTCGACCCGTGGCGAATTTTCGCCTAGGTCAAGGGCACCATTACGGTCTTGGGGAGCCAGTGCCGACCTGCGGGGGTCTCCCCCATGAGCAACTGGCTTGGTTTCCACGGGGCTGGAGAGCGATGCAGAGGTGCGACCCGTGGCGAATTTAATTCGCCAACGGAAAACGCACCATTACCGACCTGCGGGGGTTCCCCCCACTCGCGCTTTGCATCAAGACAGGTGCGGACGCAGGTTCCGCACACAGACCCATGCGCCACTCGCTATTGCATTAAGACAGTGAGTTTTTGATCACTTTACATTGCCTTCATATTACCACAGGATTTTGCCTGGATATAGCGACCCTGCCATCTAGCACGCTAACTCTCCCTCGAAGATTTTTTAGGTTTAGAGGATTATGGTTCAAAATTTAGCCCCAATTTCTTCTCAGCAGCTGAGGGATACCCTAGGGCATTCCTTTAATGATGCCGAATTTTCCCGGATTCTCAAACAGATAAAATTTATCGAACCAAAAGTCGGCCAGTTTTGGCAAGCTGAACAAGCGGAAGCTGGTATTTATATCGTGATTACCGGCAAGGTCAGATTACTCAACAGTGCTGGCGAAAAATTTGCCACCTTGACAGAGGGAGACTCGTTTGGGGAATCGACGTTTTTTCCCGATGCATCCTTTTTGCCTTACTCAGCGAGGGCTTCTCGGAATCTTCAGCTTTGCTATCTCACCCCTGAGTTGTTGTTTCCACTAATTAGCAAATATCCTAAGATCCGAGACCATCTGTATGAGTACGCCCGTAGGCAAAATTCAGTACTGGTTGACTCCGACACCCAGCCCACTCCATCACCCCAACCCATCAGCTCATCACCTCCTCCCCCATCCACACCTGCCAAAACGATTAGTAAAGCCTATTTTCCCAATCCTAAGCAACGAGTGGGACATTTATGGCAACGGGTAATCCGACGCTATCCATTTTTTGCCCAGCAGAGTGGTTCTGACTGTGGTGCCGCCTGTTTGGTAATGGTATCTCGCTATTGGGGAAAACGGTTTAGTGTCAATCGTTTGCGAGATATCGCTAATGTAGACCGTAATGGTGCATCACTGCGGGGATTATCAGCAGCAGCAGAAAGTATTGGCTTTTCTACTCGTCCGGTTAAAGCTAGTCTTGACCAGCTAGCCAAACAAAAACTACCAGCCATTGTTCACTGGGAAGGTAAACATTATATTGTTGTTTATCAAATAACCAAAAATTCCGTTATTGTTGCTGACCCAGCCATTGGTCAACGTACCCTCAGCCACCAGCAATTTAAAGCAGATTGGAGCGGTTATGCACTGCTGCTACAACCGACTGCGTTAATCAAGGATGCTAAAGAGACCACTACTACCTTCTGGCAATTCTTTGAGTTAATGAAACCCCATGGGGTAGTGGTGCTCGAAGTGTTTATCGCTTCCTTATTTATCCAGATATTTGGATTAATTACACCTTTATTCACCCAGCTAATTTTAGACCGAGTGGTGGTGCAGCGCTCTGGGCTAACCTTAATGGCAGTGGGGTTAGGGCTACTAATGTTTAGCCTATTTCGAGTGGCTATGATGGGATTGCGACAGTATCTACTAGACCACACGGCTAATAAAGTAGATGCAGCGCTGATTGTAGGATTTATTCGCCATACACTGCGGTTGCCTCTCTCGTTTTTCGAGTCCCGCTATGTTGGTGACATTATATCACGAGTCCAGGAAAACCGCAAGATTGAGCAGTTCCTTACCGGAGAAGCCTTATCAATTCTGCTGGATTTACTAACAGTATTTATCTATGTAGGATTGATGTTTTGGTACAGTTGGAAAATGGCGTTGTTGGCCTTAGTGATTGTGCCGCCATTTTTCCTACTAGCGTTAATCGCGACACCGTTTTTAAGGAGAATTTCTCGGGAAATATTTCAGGCTTACGCCAAAGAGAATAGCTATCTGATTGAAACCATTTCTGGTGTCCGAACGGTTAAATCCACAGCAGTAGAACAAACAGTACGTTGGCATTGGGAAGAGTTATTAAATAAAGAGATAAAACAGGGATTTAGTGGGCAAGTTATCAGTAATAGGCTACAAGTTTTTAGCAATGCTATTGAAGCCGTAGCCACAACAGCCCTACTTTGGTACGGAGCGTGGTTAGTAATTCAAAATCAGCTAACGATTGGGCAATTAGTGGCCTTTAATATGCTGCTAGGAAATGTGATTACTCCCTTCCAGCGGTTAACGGTGTTATGGAATGAATTCCAGGAAGTAGTAATTGCTATGGAACGGATTAATGATGTGTTGGATGCCGAACCAGAGGAGGATTTGCAGCAGCAGGCCCGTCAATCCTTACCACCAATGAAAGGTCACATTTGCTTTGATAAGGTAACGTTTCGCTATCACCCAGAAAGTGAGGTGAATGTACTGGAAAATCTTTCCTTTGAAGTTAAACCAGGACAAATGGTAGCCCTAGTGGGACGCAGTGGCTCAGGAAAAACCACGATTTCTAAATTGATATTGGGATTGTATCCACCTACGGATGGGAAAGTATTGATTGATCAACTCGATATTACGAGTTTGTCCTTAGGGTCTTTGCGATCGCAAGTGGGAGTAGTAGACCAAGATACGTTTTTGTTTGGTGGAACCATTCGGGAAAATATTAGCTTAGGTCATCCCGCTGCTAGTTTAGACGAGATTATGGAAGCAGCACGATTGGCTGGTGCTGATGAATTTATTAAACAGTTGCCCATGGGGTATGAAACCCAGATTGGCGAAGGCGGAGGAATGTTGTCTGGTGGACAACGGCAACGGATTGCGATCGCACGGGCTTTGTTAGGGAATCCCCAGTTATTGATATTGGATGAAGCCACCTCCCATTTAGATGCCGAATCCGAACGGATTATTCAGAATAATTTAAATCAGATTCTCAAAGGGAGGACAACATTAGTGATTGCTCATCGGTTGTCTACAGTCCGGAATGCGGATTTAATTTTAGTGATGGATAGAGGAGTATTGATTGAAAGGGGAACCCATAAAGAGTTAATGGCAAAACGGGGACATTATTATTATCTGAATCAACAGCAATTTAAGGCTGAGGAAGTTTAGTGATGAGTTATAAAATAATGTCTAACAGTTTTGAGGAATAACTAATCACTAGTTCCCTAGTCCCTAGTCCCTACTCCCTACTCCCTACTCCCTA
>NZ_CEYLVT010000002.1:0-106444 GCF_982860115.1 Moorena sp. | reverse complement strand
GCTACACTCCATATTATGTTCCCATTATGTCCTAACCATCCCTTTTTTTGCTATAAACCAATGCCAATGCTGTTTAAGGTTGGTAAAAATTGCGTCTTAGGTGATAGCAGCTCAAGTAGGGTGGCACAGGCTTCTAGCCTGTGAGGTAGCGCATTAGCTGACACAATAATTTGGCTAGTTTATTTGCTTCTAACTCTCTAGATATCAAAACCCTAAATTCGAGAGTTTTAGTATCGTTAATTCCAGGATTTTATGAAATTAAACTGAAGCAACGGTTTTCTGGCCGAAAAGTGATGACCCTGCCTTTGAGCTAGTGGGTGATTTCCCCTTTCCCAGTTCTGATCACCGTTTAGTATATGTTGATGTTGAGGTAGAGCCGACAGTGGTAGATAGTAACTCGAAGGTTGTCACTGGTATTAACTTCCTCGGAGAGGTTAGCTTTAATACTGGATTGCAGTTTGAGAATACAGAAGTTGGCGGTATCTCTGGTTTAGCCTACGATCCAGCTAATGGTATTTACTATGGTCTGTCTGATGACCGCAGCCAAAATGCTCCCGCTCGTTTCTATACTATTGATATTGATTTAAGTGATGGTAGTCTAGACGATGGTGATGTCGGGTTTACAGGTGTCACTACTCTACGGAATGCTAGCGGTGAGCCTTTCCCAGAACGGGCTATTGATCCAGAAGGCATTGCCTTTACTAGTGCTGGAACCTTGTTTATCTCCTCTGAAGGGGATGCTAATAATCTTCTTAATCCCTTCGTCAATGAATTCTCTCTAGCAGGACAACAGTTTAATCAGCTGACGGTACCGGATAAGTTCTTACCTACCTCTGATGGAACAAAGGGCATTCGTAACAATCTTGCCTTTGAAAGTCTGACCATTACCCCAGATGAGCGCTTCCTTTATACTGCAGTAGAGAATGCTCTGATTCAGGATGGCTCGGCTTCGACACTAGAAGATGAAAGCCCTGTTCGGATCTTACAGTACGATTTACAAACTGGGGCACCGGCTCAAGAATTCCTCTACATCACTGACACAATTCCCAATCAGCCTGACCCCCCTGGTAGTTTTGCTGACAATGGTTTAGTAGAATTACTAGCGCTAGATAATAGTGGAACCTTACTAGCCCTAGAGCGATCCTTTGCCGTTGGTGTCGGTAATAATCTCAGGCTATATGAAGTCCGCCTCCAAGACGCTACAGATATCAGTGATGTTGATAACCTTTTGAGTGACCCCACTGACCCAGATAGTAAACTGTTGGAGGTTGAGCAAGTTGCTGAGAAACGGTTACTGTTGGATTTCGATGACTTAGGCATTCGTCTGGACAATAGTGAAGCGATCGCATTTGGTCCAACCTTACCTGATGGCAGACAATCCCTAATTGTTGCGAGCGATAACAATTTCAATGATAACCAGATTACCCAATTCCTAGCATTTGGGTTAGACCTCGATACTATCCAATCCCCGACAGCAATAGTAGAAACTACCTCCGAGATTAACGGTACTCAAGGGGCTGACCAGTTGATTGGAACTGTTGATGCTGATCTGATCAATGGCTTTGATGGAAATGATACCATTGCTGGCGGATTGGGTAATGATATCCTATTTGGTGGCAATGGTGATGATATCCTGCGCGGAGATAAAAACAGCAAGTCCGTAGGTGGTAAGGCTGGTGGTGATGATATTATCTACGGTGGTTCAGGAAGCGATCGCATTGGCGGGAAATCTGGTAATGACTCCCTCTATGGTGGCTTCGGGGATGATCAACTCTGGGGTGATGCTGGGGATGACCTATTAACTGGTGGTCTGGGTAATGATACTCTGACTGGAGATAACTTCTCTAATGGTAGTGGCAGTGATACCTTTGTCCTAGAGATTGGGGAAGGTACTGACACCATTACAGACTTCGAGCTGGGCACTGACTTCATTAGTTTAGGCAATGGTTTGAGCTTTGGTGAAGTGTCTATCACCTCCGATAGTAATAATTCTCTAATCAATGTTGGAGATGAAACCCTAGCAGTAGTGTTAGGAGTAACAACCCTTACTGAAAGCGATTTTGTTATCTTATAGCAATTCTCAAATTAGGGAGTAGGGGAGATTTGTATTAAGGGTAATTAGCGTGATTTGCGCGGTCTTGGGGGTTTCCCCCACTCGCGCTTTGCATCAAGAATCGAGACATTATAATAATTACCTCTCCTGACTTATCTGTTCCCTGTTCCCTTATAAAACTAGTTACTGAATCATAGACAACGTGGAATAGCTAGAATTAGTTGTTAAACAATAATCATCATAATAATTATAAATTCAAATTATTATGAATCAAATAGTCTGAATTTATACTGCTAAATTTTAGAACGTTTAATTAAAGGGGTAATATCTTAGGATTAGGATAGTGGATCTCAGGATCTTGATGCAATAGCGAGTGCGGGAAACTTCCTGTTTCCTTGCTGCATCGCTTTTAGATTATACCCGTGGTGAATTTAATTCTTAATCGGGATTAGTAAGGGGAGGAGAGAGTGTGAAGAGCTTTGTAAAAGAGGGTAAGACCCTACACCCACCCAATTGTGAATCCAAACCCAAACCTGTAGCTAATTGTGTAAATTTTAAGTAAAGGTGACGTAACAAAAAGACCAAATTCTGTAAGATTATGTAAAGGTTACTAGAGTAGACTCTTTTATAGTATAGTCTTATTAAAAACCAAAAAGCTATTGAGTCAAGTAACCTATGGCTCAATTAGTCTGACCAATAGGATCGACTTAGAGGTTAAAGCTACCCACATTCCTTTGGTCATCTCTGAAGACGGTGCTTAGCCAGCGGGCATCTATAGCCCAGTTGCTTAGATCAAAGACAAATGATTGGGATTTAGTTTGCTAATGGGAGAGTATCAAATCCAAGAAAGTAAAATTCAACAAAACCTTAAGTGGCTGTTGCTGAACTAGTGATTTCAATGACATCAGCGATGCAGAGGTGCGACCAGTGGCGAATTTAATTCGCCACTGGTCAAGCGCACCTAAGCCGTCATGGGTGGAACCCGCACTCGCTATTGCATCAAGACAGGGAAAGGGTAAAATCTACTTGATAATCTATTGAATATCAGCTTAGCTAGAGTCCCTTGAAATCCAGATAAAAGTTATGGGTAACTAGATAAATAAAGTCTGTATTAATTTGGCTGAATTATAAAGTTACATGCTCATACTCCCCTGGAATCAAGGTGATAACTATCATCAGGCTAGTTACAAGCCTAGCTTGCTGTTATGAGAATTTGCGTTATTCAGCCATCGCCACACTATCTCAAGGTTAAGCGATGCAGCGCCGACCTGCGGGGGTTCCCCCCACTCGCTATTGCATCAAGACAGGTTAATTGTTAAGACTAGCTGTATAGTTCAGACGCAACCCCTAACTAAGTAGGTAGAAAATTAACGTAATAGCCTGAGGTTTAAGGGTTGATTATCAATCATTAACCTAAAGAAAAGTCAACACTAAAAGACCTTAGTGATAACGTTAATAAACTACCTATTTAATTTAGCAACCAATACAAAAAAAATAACCCAAAAAAATCAGCTTTATTCTTTGGTATAAATTAAAACTTTAGCATTTTGCTGTTCGCGAAGTGGTTCCTTCGCAACAGGGTTGTGAGTACATAATCATTGCTATAAAACTTTAAAAAAGTTGATAGCTAATAACTGTTATAGGTACTCGTCGTCTACTACCTAGGAGAAATTTGTGGCAGATATATTAGAGAAAATTGGCAGCTTTTCTAGTGAGATTGGCGCTGAAATTACCGCCTACGATCCAATAGGTCAAGAGTTATTTGTAGTGTCTGGTAGCACTGAGGTGCAAGTGCTAGACCTCAGTGATCCGAGCAATCCAACTCAGGCAATACCACCCATTGATTTGGCTTCTTTAATACCTGGCGTTGACGGGGCAAATAGCGTAGCTTATAGCAATGGTTTACTGGCGCTAGCGTTAGAAGCTAGCACCTCTACTGATCCGGGAAAGGTAGCAATTATAGATATTGCTGCGTTTCGGAACAATCCGGCTGACCCCAATGCCCTAAAGGTAGTGCAAGCGGGACCCCTACCGGATATGCTCACCTTTACCCCTGATGGCACCAAAATACTGGTTGCTAATGAAGGAGTAGCGGATGATGGCATTGATCCTGAAGGATCGATCAGTATTATTGATGTGTCCGGTGGGATAGCAACTATAACCCAAGACAATGTCGCCACAGCAGACTTCAGCGCCTTCAATGGACGTGAAGCGGAATTCCGGGCAAAGGGTGTACGTATTTTCCCAGACAAGACTGTTGCTGAGGATGTGGAACCAGAGTTCATTGCTGTGTCAAGCGATGGTACTACAGCGTTTGTCAACCTCCAGGAAAACAATGCCTTTGGGGTGGTAGACCTGGAGTCCGCTACAGTTGTGGATATCCTACCTCTGGGTGCGAAAGACCACAGCCAAGGTCAGCCCACCGTAGAGCTATTTGAGTTCAATGACTTGCCTGTACTTGGTACTACCGAAGGGGGTCAGGAGATTAAACTCGGCGGACTGTCTGGCTTATTCTACGAAGGGACAGATCCAGCAACTGGCAACTTGAAGTTTGTCACGGTTCCAGACCGGGGACCCAATGGTGAACCCACTGATGTGGATGGAGATGGGAGTAACGAACGACCCTTTGCCTTACCGGATTACCAAGCTCAAGTGATCCGCTTTGAGTTAAATCCCAGCTCTGGGGAGATCGCCATTACCGAAACCATTTTCTTGACCCGTCAAGATAGCACCACACCAATCACAGGACTACCCAATATTGCAGGGGTAGATGAAGAACCAGTAGACTTATCTGGCAATTTGCTGCCCTTAGATGAGTTTGGTGCTGACCTGGAAGGAGTAGTAATCGCTGCTGATGGCACCTTCTGGATGGTGGATGAGTACCGTCCAGCTATCTACCACTTTGATACCGATGGTGTCCTGATTGACCGCTTTGTTCCCCAAGGAACAGCTGCCTTGGCTGGTGCAGCAGTGGGAACTTTTGGCACTGAGTCCTTACCTGAGGAGTACGCCAATCGCCGCCGTAACCGTGGCTTTGAGGCTGTAGCTCTGGATCCAGACGAGAATATCCTCTACGCCTTTATTCAAACTCCTTTACAGAATCCAGACCGTGCTACCTCCGATAGCTCGGATGTGATTCGCATCCTCGGAATTGATACTACCACAGGGAATGCCGTTGCCGAGTATGTTTACTTGCTCGAAGACCCTGCTTTCCGTAGTGGGGGACGAGTAGATAAGATTGGTGATGCGGTATATGCTGAAGATGGCAAATTATTTGTCATTGAGCGAGATTCGGCAGTTGGTGATACAGCCAAGAAGTTCATCTTCCAAATAGACCTGACAGCAGCCACTAATTTACTGGCTCCCGATGCCCCGACACTACCTACTGGCTCTACTCTGGAGCAGCTGAGTGCAGATGACCTAGATGCTCTTGGTATTGAGGCGGTCAATAAGATTAAGGTCACAAACCTGCCTTCGATTGGGTATCTTGCTGGTGATAAACCAGAAGGTCTAGCGCTACTGGATGATGGCAAACTGGCTGTACTCAATGACAATGACTTTGGAGTACTCGAACAGGAGATTCCGGTGGATGGCTCGGTTCCTCTGAACCCCAATCCAACTCCTGTGGTCTTAGGTCTGATCGACCTGGGTGAAAACAATGCCCTCGATGCCAGTAATGAGGATGATGGCATCAACATCCAAAATTGGCCGGTTTTCGGTCTATACCAACCGGATGCGATCGCATCCTTTGAGGCAAACGGTCAAACCTACTACGTCACTGCCAATGAAGGGGATATCAGGGATGAAGAGGAACGGATTGCAAACTTGACCCTCGACCCAGATGCGTTTCCGAATGCTGAAACCTTGCAACAAGAGTCTCAACTGGGTCGTTTGAGAGTATCTACTATTGATGGGGATTTGGATAATGATGGTGATTTCGACCAGCTATTCGCCTACGGTGGGCGCTCCTTCTCAATTTGGGATCAGTTTGGCAACCTAGTATTTGATAGTGGTGATGACTTTGAACAAATTACAGCTCAGCAAGTTCCTGAACTATTTAATTCTAGCGGCACTCCTGATACCTTTGACGATCGCAGTGACAATCAAGGACCAGAACCGGAAGGAATTGTCACCGGGGTCATTAATGATCGCACTTACACGTTTATCGGCCTCGAACGAATAGGTGGCGTGATTGTCTACGATGTCACTAATCCCACGGCTCCTGAATTTGTCCAATATCTGCCCAATGATAATGGTGGCAATCCAGATGATCCAGTAGACCGTGAGCCTGAGGGGCTAACATTTATTCCTGTAGAAGACAGCCCCAATGGTGAACCCCTGCTGGTAGTGGCTCAAGAAGACAGTGAAACCATTACTGTCTTTTCAGTCAACCCCGGTCCGGGAACCCCACTAGATGATGAACTAGTTGGCACCGAAGCTGATGAAACAATCATTGCCCGAGCTGGAAATGATACAGTTGCTGGTGGTTTAGGTAATGATACTATCTTTGGGGGTAATGGAGATGATGTGTTACGAGGTGACTTCAACAGCCGTTCCTCTGACAATACCCTTGGAGGGGATGATGTAATTTACGGGGGTGCTGGAAGCGATCGCATTGGTGGAAAAGCCGGTAATGATTCCCTGTTTGGTCAGAACGGTGATGACCAAATCTGGGGTGATGCTGGGGATGACTTACTGCGGGGTGGTCTTGGCAATGATACCCTATTTGGTGATAATGGCTCTGGTGGTGATGGTAGTGATACCTTCATCTTGGCCGCTGGTGAAGGAACTGATACAATTGCAGATTTCCTAGTCGGTGAAGACTTCATCGCTTTAGCAGATGGGTTAACCTTTGGTCAGTTATCTGTTAGTCAGGAAGGCAACAACGCTGTGATTAGCTTCGGTGATGAAACCTTGGCAATCCTGAATCACGTGCAAGCTGAAACCCTGATTGATAGTGCTGCTACGACTTTTATATTGCTTGGTTAAGGCAGAGCAGTTGAAGGTTGTTCGCCCAAAGCGATTCGGTGTAGGGTAGGTTGTCTGTCAGAATGCAGAATGTAGAATGCAGAAGTAGAATTACAAATTCTTAATTCTTAATTCTACATTCGCGCATTCAAAAGGGACTGTACTGGTTGACTACCCATGATTGATTTCACAGTTGCTATCTGTACCTATAACGGCGAAACTCGTCTACCTAAAGTTTTCAAACGATTACTGTATCAAATTAAAACCGACCATTTTTCTTGGGAAATCCTGATTATTGATAATAATAGTACTGATAATACCACCAAAATTGTTAAGGAGTATCAATCCCATCCAGGAGCTTATCCGATCCGATATTACTTTGAACCAAAACAAGGGATAGCATTTGCCCGACGCCGCGCTATCCAGGAGTCTAAAGGTGAGTATGTTGGTTTTTTAGATGATGATAATCTACCTACTTCTGATTGGGTTAGTGCTGCTTACAATTTTGGTCATTCCCATCCCCAAGCTGGTGCTTATGGTAGTCAAATTTATGGAGACTATGAAGTTAATCCACCGGAAAACTTTAAGCGAATTGCTTGTTTTCTCGCTATCATAGAACGAGGTCAAAAGCCATTTTGTTATCAGCCTCGTCAAGGGTTGTTTCCTGTGGGTGCGGGGTTAGTGATTCGTAAGCAAGCCTGGTTAAATAATGTTCCTGAACAGCCTTGGCTCAAGGGGGTGTGTGCGACATCCCTATCTGCTAAAGGAGAAGATATAGAAACCTTATCCTATATTCAAAACGCCGGTTGGGAAATTTGGCATAACCCTCAAATGTGTATTGATCATCAAATCCCAAAATGGCGTTTGGAAAAAGACTATTTATTAAAATTATTTCGAGGTGTTGGCTTAAGTCGGTATCCCACTCGCATGTTGCGCTTTAAACATTGGCAAAAGCCTGTTATGATTCTAGTTTACCTAATCAATGATTTGGGCAAGACTATGCTTCACCTGATTAGATATCGCCAACAGCTCAAGACAGATTTAGTAGCAGCTTGCGAACTGGAACTTTTTTTGAATAGCTTGTTTAGTCCATTTTATCATTGGATTTTTGGAAATCAGTCATAAATAATAAAGCAAAATGCTGGCATGTCTGAATAGGGAATAGGGGGAAGAGCTACTCCCTATTCCCTATTCCCTTTGCTATCTAACTAATTTAGTTTGCCTCTAAAAATTCCTGTTTCAGTTGGTAAAATTTTATTTTAGCATAAATATTTTTCAAGTGCTTCTTCACCGTGTTAAGAGTAATGCGCAATTCATCAGCAATCTCCTGATAGCTGTAATCAGCACGACGTAGTAACCAAACATCGGCCTCACGAGGAGTAAGGTTATATTTATTCACCTCTGCGATCGCTAAACTCTCAGCATATTGATCGTGATTTTCTAGTGTTACTAAAATGCAGGGATTTTCAAAAGAGTCTAAAGTGAGCTTAACGGCTCGAATCCGAAAAGATGTTGAGCGTTCAGTAATAATTTCAGACTCGATAACTATTGGCTGATTTGGATATAACTCACAGCTGTCGAGCACAGCTTGGCAAACACGCTTGATTTCTTTGGGAACAAGGTTAAATTTTGACCTATCCACTGCCAGTTGAGCACAAATAAAGCGACCATAACAATTGCTATGAACTAACTCTCCCTGAGCGTTCAGAATCAAGACACCATCCATTAATCCTTCTACTACCCCTTGTAAGAGAACACCGTTAAACTGTCTTGCCTGAGTATTCATCCTCTAGACCTATGTGAACGTTACGAATCGGCAACAGAGCAGGTTCCTACTACAGGTCCCTACTAAAATCCATAGGTGCAGAGGCTTTGAGCTTATGCAGTAAGTTTGCAGTTCTGGTATCACTTGTTCATTTGAGGGCGTCAGTGTTGAGTTGTAAGCATATGCGCGAAGCGCAGGCTACGCCAACAGCGGTCAGCGGTCAGTGGTCAGTGGTCAGTGGTCAGTGGTCAGCGTTCAGTGGTCAGCGGTCAGTGGTCAGCCTTGTGGGACAGGCTTTGGCCTTGGCCAAAAGGCCACGCGGGGCGCGTTTGGCCACGCTGTGCGAACGACGCATCGGACCTAACCCATAAGCTGATAGCTGATAACTGATAGCTGATAACTGATAGCTGATAGCTGATAGCTGATAGCTGTTCGCGTAGCGCTTAAGCTGATAGCTTAGCTCAGCACTAGTGTCATTCATTGAAAATCTAGAAACTGAGTTAGAAAAGGGAGTATAAAAAGACTCAGAAGGATAATGACAATCATGAGTAACTTTAAGGTCAATCTATCGTATTGATCAAATTCATTACCTGTCGATTTAAAAATGTGTTGAACATTCGACTTATCTAAGGGCTTCTTCCACCATGGTCTCTTTTGTCTGTCTCCTGGACGTTTTTCTGTTTGAGTCATTGGCACTTGGGTATTAGTATTCGTAAGTTTTGAGATTAGCTTAGTCATGGAATAGATATTATTCAAAACAACCTCCTACCTTAAGTAAGGTTTTTGGATAGCAAAACTATAGTAAAACCAAACTAGTATTGACGGTAAAAACCAAGGAATCAATAGTAATGCTGAAATATAAACCTGCAATACAAGTAATCCGTATAGTCCTGTTATACTCCCTAATATCAATATCTGTTTATGTCGCTGTTTTCCTAGTTGTTTGTGCCAAATAATAGTAGTCAATTTTCCTAGAAATGCGACCAGGAAAATTACCCACTGGTCAGGAATCAAAACTACCCGATGCTGCCGGATTATATGGTGAACCATATAAGCAAATACTTCTCCTCTAGTTAATACTTCCAGGCACTTCTGTAGCTCCTGTTCAACAGGTTGATAGTAATGGCACCAATATTCAACAACTGACGGAAAGTAAAAGTCATCTTCGGTGTCATTGTATTCACCATTGGTGATGATAACAACTTGCTGCATCACATGCTGTTGGAGTTCTGGATTAGGCACAGGAAAATTGAGAAGTTCCTTAGCTGTGATAGATTTGTAGACTTGTCTAGGAGGAATAGAAAAGTCTATAATAGAAGCTAATCCAAAGGGAGGAGCAGATTGATTGAAAGCAATCAGCCCTTGATTGTCAGTCTTTCTTTGCTTTAGATAATCACTGACTTGGGACTGAAAATCTACTGTACTGTTTAATGTTGGCTGGGGTAAACTATCTGCAGATGACTGGTGATTGAGCAGATAAGCTACTGCTAGCTGATAAGCAAACGGACATGACTCGATACAGGTGGGATTTAGAGGCTGTTCAATAGTCCAAGGATCAAAGTCTATGTACCCTTCTAAACTCCATTTGCGACTAGCAAATTTATCTTGTTCATCTGCTGCTAGCACAAACCAAGTGTTATGCTTTTCCACAGCAGAGCGAATCGCTTGATCTAGCTTTTCGTATCTAGGTTGGTAGATATGCCGATTGTAGTAAATGCCGATTACTTGAGCATTCAAGGCGTATAGGTGTCTTACCAACTTGGCTAAGTATTCGGAATCAATCAACTTACCTTGTGTGCTTTCTATTGCTTCATCAGCTTGATCTAGGGATTCCTGATCGATAGCAATTAACAAAACAGGCGCTATGGAATTCTCTGGTATTTGATTCGTCAAATTACGATAGGCCGCTTGAACTAATGCTCGGATGTCAAACAATAATTCGACTTGAATAGCTGGGATGACACTCAGCAGTAAAACTGTTCCTAATGCGATCGCTTCTGGTCTTGTCGGTAACCACTGCTGCAGCATTGTCTTCCAATCAAACCGCTCAATGCGATAGGGAATCAAACCGGGAGGATTAAATAAAGAGGGAAGCAGATAGGCAGAGGGATAGGCAAATTTCTCTACGGATTGAAGATGTTGACAGGCTTCGAGTAGTGCATCGTAAACATCTTTATGGTCAGCTAGGGGCTTACAGAACTGCTGGAGAAAACTCTGAGCCACATCATTGCGAATGGGTTCCCGCATCACTATTACCTGTAACCCAAGTTTAACTAGAGAGTTAGCGATGCTCAGACCACTGCAGGAGTTGAAAATAGCCAGCTGCAATCTATGTTCCCTAGCTTGAGTTAATTGTTCTTCGAGTTCACTAATCGACAGGGATATATTCGGAGCGATCGCAAGTCTTCCTCCTGTGGTTGTGGTTTCATCGCTATGTCCAGCAAAGAAAAGCACATCCCAGCCTTCTTGATCACAGATAGCATTAGCAATTTTGGTTTTGATATCGACATGGTTTTCATGGGGTTGCCAGGTTACTCGCTCGACCTCAGCAATAGACTTAAGCGATCGCACAGCTTTCCAATCATCCTGCAACGGTAGTCTGGGATCATCTCCGAAGATAGCTAGAATGCGGGTTTTTCTAAGGTGTGCCTTCCCTATCCCTTTGAAAAAGCGCGGGGTCGCAGCGCAAACTGTCAGGGGCTTAGTACAAGCAATGGGATCCGGATTATCCATAGCGCTTCTGAAAATGCGAACTGTACCAACGGGTGTGCCTTCAGGAGCAAGTTCCCAAGTTTCCCATGGTAACCGTTCCATTTCTATAGAGTCACAAGCTACGAAAATATCAACACTGGGGTGAGTACCAATTCCCTTGCTATCTTTCGATATCACTTGAGCAACACGAGTCAATTCATCTCGAATCCGCTCTTGAATCTTACGAACCTCGCCTTCTCCTAACCAACGCTGGAAAGCATTGACGAACTCTCTTTCTGCCTCCATCAAATCATAACATGGGTCACCTGAACCAGGATTAATTCTGCCACTATCTTCTATAGGTTTCACTGACGGAAATTCGTAAAATCTACTGTAGCGCTGTCGCCAGCGTTGATAACATTTTTGTATTTCATTGGAATAGTTAATGCTGGCAGATAACTGCCTTCTCCTGTCATCCCATAGCAGCAAAAAAAAACAAGAATTATTATCTTTTTTTTGCCAAATTTTAAGTTCAAAAACAGTATCCATTACCCAAAACAATCCTCCGATATTTTCATTAATTTTCCCTGTTTACTTTTTAATCAATAACTGAAAATGCTGTTTAACTAGGCTCGAATGCATAAGGATATAAGGTCTGTGCTGAACTATCCGGTGGGATAATAGTCACAACAAATTTTTCATCTGAGCGTCCTTCCACACGGGCAAACAAAAATGGATCATCAAACCCTGATACAGGCTCATGTATAATAGACCTTAGATTACTAACTTGTAGCTTGAATCCATGAGGTAAAGGAGTACCCAGCTGGGTTCCTAAAATTAGCAGGAATGACCATTTTGAGGGAGGAATTGGAGAGTCAATCGGCCAGGTAACGGCACATAGTCGTAAAGCAATTTCACCTAAATCAATGTCCTGATAGGATCGACCTGGTTCGGGAGGAATGTCCATTCCTTGATATCTAAGCTCGTTAATTACATTATCGAATTTATCAATTGACCGAAATACCGATGAATTTGCAGTCAGGGGTTCAGGGATGAACAATCCTAAACCTTGGGCAAATTCGTCTAATTTACCCTCCAACCATTGCTGTGTATTGATAGCCTTTTGAGTTAGGATGGTAAATACTTCTGTAATCCGAATAGAAAGGGAGGTTGTTCTGTGGGGAGTTAGTTGCCACTGATATAACAAATCCAGTAATTCAGGACTTTGGAGTATAGTCAGCCCTTGCTCCCAGGTTAACGTTTGCCAAAGAGTTTGCTCAGGATATTGTAGGCGATCTAATAATGTTTCTAATGTTTCCAAGTCAGGTTGGTTCAGAGATAGCCTAGGGAGTGAATTAGGGGAAGTTACTGGTAGCTCAATGGCAGCGGAATCCAAGTAACGTAAATAAAATAGTAGGTGATTTGGCTCAGAATCAAACAATGACAGAGGTAAACTATAGGTCCAATCAACTTCAGGATGTAAATTAAAAACTTGTCGATAATTAACTAGTTCGTCGTAACGGATAAAGCCTCGAATAATAGCAGTTTCTAGCTCTTCTTGCACTTCAATCACAACATAGAAATGAGCAGCAAAGTCTGGTAAATCAATGGCGGCTATCGGTACAGTAACCACTTCATCAATTAAACTTTCACTGGTAATTAAACAAAGCTTAAATTCGCCTACTATAAGATTACATACCGCTTCAATCACATTAGCGTATTTAGGTTGTCGTAAAGAACAACAATTCTCAGAAATCAAGATATTAGCTAACTTTTCCTCTAACCATTGTGTAAAACTAAGTAATGCTAGTCCATTCAGATAGGTTTGCCATTGGCATGCTTCTGAGATGACTTGATTACTCATTTGTACTGCTTGCTCAAACTGTTCGGATTCTAACCAAATACATTCTGGTTGCACAAGCCTGAGGTCGGTGGAATTAACAGAATAACTACTCATGATTTTCCTGCTTCAGTGTCTCAAGGTAGCGGCATAGTCGCTGGGTATATAGGCTATTAGTAGAACGGTTTTTCCCTGTCATAATTTCTGCAGCTGCTTCTTGGAAGACTTCAGCATCCACGAAAGCTTCTAGGTGTTCCATTAGGTTTTTCAAATAGTCTGGATCCCTAGACATACTTGCCAGATTAAACTGATGTGCTGCATGGGAAATAATGTGGAAAAGTTTGTCTATTGTCCAAAACCGCACCCGATTGAGCAGATCCTTTGGATTTAGCACCCTGCTGACTTGGGACTGATTCGTCATTCCTAAAATAGAGGCAATCTCGGCTTGAGATTTACCGTGACAGTAGATCAGTTCAAGACCTGGTATAAGCTTTGATGCAAAACGGGCATAACTTCGACTGCGCTCTAGCTTGGTCATGCGGTCAGTTAGCCCTTGCTCTATCCCCAAATCCAAACAAGCTATGAGTTGCTGACCACAGAATTGCTGTAATTCTTGTCGTGCGATCGCATCTAAAGTGTTAGTGAAATTTGGGTCTGGTAACTCTCGGTCGCGTGCAGTATCCGAATCCGACACCTCTAGGGATTCCGATGGCGGAAATCCGCTGCGAATCCATATGTCATATCGCCTTAGCACTCTGGCCAGATGTTTGAGTTCATTGCTCAGCTGTGCTAGAGAGTTGACAATTACCGATTTTTCCTGCAAGAGGTGTCTCATTTCTTCCAGTTGAGACTGGGTGGGATCTGGACAACGTATAGCTTTTTTTGTTGGCTGTTGGCGTCTGTCCCTACGGTAGACTGCATGAAAGGCTTCTAGGATATGGCGATCCCGTGGCAAGAGTTGTTCCAATTGTGTTGGTCTAGCTCGATTGAGCAGGGCCCAGTCACTGAGAAAACAAAGTCCCCGCTCCGATAAAAACTCTTTAAGTTTGGGATGTTGTTTGGTTTGATAGTAGACCCAATCATCTAACCTAGACTTGGATGGGGAATTGAGGTTATATTTTCGTAATACTTCAACCGTAAAAAATTGGTAATCGATTTTTTTTGTTTCCCTATCGCCATTCAGGATAAGTTGAGTTGTACCATCCTGATCTAAGATAATTAGCACTTTACCATCATCATCAAGCACAAATGGCAGCAAATCCCGATAGGTGAAGTTATGGGTAGCGCTATATAAACTAGCCAGTTTCTTGCAAGCTTTCAGGATTGGGTAAGAGACATAGCAACGAAGACAAAGTCCTGCTCTAGCACGACTTATGGCTGACCCAGACGATTCCTCAGGGTGAAACCAGGTGTATAGGGAGGTTTGAATATCCCGATGCTGCTCCACCGACAAATGCGTTCGCGTAGCGTGACCTTGAGGTGCGACCCATGATGGCGTTCGCGTAGCGTGACCTACGGTCAAGGGATTGCTCGGCATCACGGAAAGCGCACCTCTCGGGCTTTGCCCTACGCTGCCGCGAACGGAACATGGCGTTTCTGGAGCATCTAATTCTAGACACTTCTGTTGAAAAAACTCCCATGCTAGCGGTAGTAACAGTTTTTTGTAACCACACCCAACACTAGCAGGATCAAGTCTTAAAATTTCCCAATATCTCGATAGAGGCACCATCCTTACACTTTTGCTTAGCTGTGCCATATTGTCTCATACAAATCCTTAGGTTTGCAGTACCCGAACGGGTAATTTTTTCCAAAAGATGATATGCTATAATTCAGCTTTTTTTGATCACAAGATAAATGCAAACTTGAGATCAAGTTCCATTAATCACTTATTAAATAGTTCCTGGATTTTTGGGTTAGGGTAATCCGTTTACTCAATTACCAATTACCCTATAAAGCATATATTTATTAGTCAATTAAATTGAAAATTGATTTGATATCCTATCATGTCCGGATCATTACCCTTAAGAAAAATCTTCCCCATCTCCCCAGACTTCCTACCTTACCTCTCATGATGGGTATTCAACCTGACTTGATATTACGTCTTTATCCATCAATGACCAATAAATTACCCCCAATTTACTTCTACATCCCTCAGGGTTTATGGCCGGACACCATGCCCAAAAGTGCCGATGAGAACTGGAAAGGCTTTGGGATTGGTATCTATGCCTGGACATTACAAACCTATCTGCGCCTGAAAGCCAATGGTTTCCCTTGCGAACTAGTAGCAGAATTGCCCAGAGAGGGGATTGTCCTGATCCACCGCAATTGCTTACGAGCTCACAATGACCAGCTCAAGCCAGGACCAAAGTTATTGCTCATTTGTATTAAAGCTGAACAAAGACCCTATCCCTATGCTCAACTCCATGTGGTACAAAATCCTCTGGAAACAATGGATCTGCGCAATAGTTACTATTTACCCCACTGGACTCAGCCAGGGTTAATTGAGCGCCATCCAGCACGATGCGATCGCTTTGAAACCATCGCCTTCTTTGGTCATGAAAATAATATAGCCCTAGAGTTAGAGCATCCCTCCTGGCAACAACAACTCCAAGCACTGGGGTTATCTTGGCAACCAGTAATCAATCGCAATCATTGGCATGACTATAGCAACCTAGACAATCGCTGGCATGACTACAGTCAGATTGATGCTATTGTCGCTGTGCGTAGCTTTGAGGATCACACAGCCTGCCTCTACCGCAATTACCTGACCAAACCAGCTACCAAACTCTACAATGCTTGGCTAGCAGGGGTTCCTGCTATTCTCGGATGTGAAGCTGCTTATCAAGCAGAACGCTATAGCCCACTAGACTATCTGGAAGTGGCTACCCCTAGGGCGTTAATTTCAGCCCTTAAGCGGTTGAAAGAAGAGCCCGATTTACGTATCGCTATGGTTAAAAATGGTCGAATTCGTGCCAAAGCGATCACCCCTTCAAGTACTACGAAGAAGTGGCGTTATTTCTTAGAAACTATTGCATTACCTGCTTATTATCGTTGGTGCAATCAATCTCATTGGTCTCAACAGATTACCTTGGGACAGGGTTATATTGGCTTTCAGGGAAATCGAGTTAAAGATAAACTAACAAGAGTTTTATTGGCTAGCAATAATTCCATATAAAAGTCGATGGTAAATGGATTTTGGTAAATGGGTTTGGTATCCTTATGATATAGAATTTATAAATTTATTGATGTACTTAAATCGCTGGTTTTTATGGAATAGGGAGTATAGATGCAGCCCTTTTAAAACAACAAATAGTTTCACCTATCATTATAAAACGCTATACTTAAACTAGATACTAACCCAATAGTACTTATTAACCAGTCCCAACTATGGTTCAAGCAGTATCAAAACTATTAACCTTTGACGAATTCTTAGAACAGTATCCAGAGGATGGAGGAAACTATGAACTTCGTCAGGGTAGAATTGTAGCTATGCGTCCCACCGGTTTGCACGAACAAGTAGCAGCTCTCATTGCCAGAAAAATCGATGTCGAGATAGAGAGACTTTCACTACCCTACTTTATTCCTCGAACTTGTCTTGTCAAACCCTATCAACAGGGAGAAGGTTATTTACCAGATATCATTGTTTTGGATAAACAAACTGTTGCTGAAGATCCATACTGGAAAAAAAAATCAAGTATCTCAATCGGTAAATCAGCTAAGTTAATCGTGGAAGTCGTTAGTACCAACTGGCAAGATGACTATCTAACTAAACTGGCTGAATACGAAAAATTTGGCATTCCAGAATACTGGATTGTTGACTATAAAGCCCTAGGAGGAACCCGATACATTGGGTCTCCTAAAATTCCTACAGTTTGGATATACGAGTTAGCTGATAATGAATATAAAGAAGGCCAAATCTTTACGGGATGTGATTCTATTGAATCACCAACTTTCCCAGAACTAAAACTGACTGTTGACCAGCTGGTCAAGGCCGGAACATAAACCTTTAGTGGCTCTACCGAACAAAAATGCGACATATTAGGGGATAATGAAACTCTTCTACTACCAATACTCACCCAAACGATTCCCTGGTGGTCTCAATAACTTTGGCGATGATCTAAACCCTTGGCTATGGAAACAGTTAATCCCTAACTTACTAAATGACGATGAAAGCACCGCCTTTGTTGGAATTGGTACCCTCCTAAATAATTTACTATCCAAGCGTTTACCCAATGCTCGCCGAATCATCATTTTTAGTACCGGAGTCGGTTATGAAGAGTTACCAAAACTCCAAGATTCCTGGACAATTTACTGTGTAAGAGGACCCCTCTCCGCCAAAGCCTTAGGCATTTCCCCTAAATTAGCCGTTACCGATGGAGCAGTGTTAGTCAGACGACTCTTCCATCCAACTAGTCAAAAAATCCATCAATTTGCCGTTATGCCCCATGCTAAATCTGCCAGATATGGCGGTCAAGCCTGGCATCAAATCTGTGAACAAATCGGCTTTAAGTATATTGACCCTCGTTTGCCTGTCGAGCAAGTATTATCTGCTATCAGCCAAACCAACATCTTACTAACAGAAGCCATGCATGGAGCAATTGTAGCCGATGCGCTACGAATTCCTTGGGTTCCTATCTGCACTAATCAAACTATCTTGGCATTTAAATGGCAGGATTGGTGCTTATCTGTTGGTTTGAAATACCAACCTCAATATATCATGCCTCTATGGGATTTATATCCTAGAACAGCACGGGGAATTCGTTCCTCAATCCGTTATGCTCACTTTTGCTTTAATTGGCTCAAACAAGATCAGTTGCATTCAGTCAAGACACTTTGGGGTGACAAACAACAATTAATCGCCACTCAACTATTCAGAATCGCTCAAACTACCTCTCCCTACTTAAGTAATGATCATCGGATCGAGCAACTTACCACTGAATTAGAAGAAAGGTTAGATAAATTGAAATCAAGGATGAATTATCAAGGATGAATTATCAAGGATGAATTATCAATTTTGGGGTTGATGAACTAAGGAATAAAATAATATAATGGAATACTATAAACTAACCTTGTATCAGTTATAAATTCCCGATTCCCAATTCCCGATTCCCGATTCCCAATTCCCGATTCCCGATTCCCGATTCCCGATTCCCGATTACCAATTACCGATTTTCCACACTCCGATAACGGAGCCATTCAGCGATAAAAGCAACTGCCCCTGATACCAGGATTAGCAAAACACTAAGAGCATTTATATCTGGTTTAACACCAGTGCGGATGCGGCTAAAGATTTCCATAGGTAAGGTAGTTGCACCAGCCCCAGCCGTAAAACTAGAAATCAGAAAATCATCCATACTTAGGACAAAAGACAATAAACAACCGGCAATAATCCCTGGCATCAATTCCGGTAGTAATATTTTTAGAAAAGCTTGTAGGGGCGTTGCTCCTAAATCAAGGGCTGCTTCTTCTAGGTGAGGGTCAAGCTGGGTGATACGGGAGGAAACAACAATGGCAATATAAGCCAAACAGAAAACTATATGAGCTGCTATGATAGTCCACAGACTAAGAGGAATAGCCATAACTGCCAAAAAGATTAGAGTTGCGACTGCGATCGCAATATCTGGGATAATCAGGGGTAAGTAGGAGATCCCTCGATACAAGCGTTTCCCTGGAAACTGGTAACGGGCTAAACCGACTGCCATCATGGTACCCAATACCGCAGAAATCCCTACGGCCACTAGCGCTACCGTGAGACTATTGAATAGTGCGGTCTTTACACTATCGTCCTGCCATAGTTTCAGGTACCACTTAAACGTGAATCCCTGCCACTGGGCACTGTATTTAGAGTCATTGAAGCTATAAAACGTCAGTACCAGCAGGGGTAAGTACATATAAAAGAACATCACCAGGGAGAAAATACCCTGCCAAGAAACCCGGAGTTTTGGTTGAGAATTTACCATGTCTAGGGGAAGCTCCTCCTGCTGATGGTAGAGTTGCTCATTTGTCATTCGTCAATGGTTACTTATTACTTGTTACTTGTTACTTGTTACTTGTTACTTAATTTAAAGTAAAGTTCATAGTTTAAATTTTCCATTTTTATGAATGCAACCCTGTTATTTTTATAGGTATCCGTGTATAAATTGTGAGAATTGTTGATCCAAATTTCCCTACTCCCTACACCCTACCTTTCAAGGGTATGTTTTTTACAAAGACGTCAGGTGTGGGGTGTAGGGTGTGGGGTGTGGGGTGTGGGGGATAAGAAAATATACTTAATTTGTCGTTAAAAATCATCATTGTCTTGATGCAAAGCGCGAGTGGGGGAAACCACGGCAGTCGCTCATGGTTAGAAGTTACCGTAAGACAGTTGAGCCTTGTCTTGATGCAGTCGCTCATGGGGGAAACCCCCAAGACCGCGCTGCATCGCTAATCAATAAGTTTTACCCCTTTTCTGCATAGCCTAGCAACCATAAAGGCTCAACGTAATCAGGTTTCGTCTCCGGGGGAGACCCCCAAGACCGCGCTGCCTCCCCAAGACCGCGCTGCATCGCTTGTTCGTTGTTTTTCTTTTCCTCTCCCTCTGGGTCGTCCTATGTTTTACCCAAATGTAAAAAACCTACCCCTGTGAGCTACACCCTACTCCCTACTCCCTACACCCTACACCCTACTCCCTACTCCCTACTCCCTACTCCCTACTCCCTTTTCTATAGTGCTATGCTTGTGCTTTGGGATCACCATACTTAATCAAAAGTGCGATCGCGATACTCACCACCAAAATTAACATCATACTCAAAGCTGACCCAAATCCCCAGTTTTGAGTAGCTCCTAAAAACTGGTTATAAATCAATCTTGCTCCAGTCATACTCGATGCTCCCCCTAGCAATTCGGGATTAATAAAATCCCCTAATCCAGAGATAAATACTAGCAAAGAACCTGCGGCAATTCCTGGTAGAGTTTGAGGTACAGTTACCTTCCAAAAGGTTTGAAAGGGATTTGCCCCTAAATCCGCTGCTGCTTCTAACAAACGTTTGTCTAACTTTTCTATAGACGCATAGAGAATCAAGACCATATATGGCAGAAAGCTGTAAGCCATGGCAATCAATACAGCAGCACTACGATTGAGCAAATCCAACCCTGGTAGTCCAAAACTAGTCAGTACTGTATTGAGAACCCCAGTCGGTCGCAGAATGGTAATCCAGGCATAAGAACGCAGTAGAGATGATGTCCACAACGGTAAGATAAAACCCAACAGCAGTAAATTTTGCCACCGCTTGGGTGCTAGCTGAGCAATCCAATAAGCCACAGGAAATCCTAGCAGAAGACAAATCACAGTGGTTCCCATGGCCAAAAAAAGCGATCGCCCCATCACTTGCAAGATTACTGGATCAAATACCCGCAAATAATTATCAATACCAGAGGGATTGACCACATCTCCTGGTCTAATGTTGGGTACCAAACTTAGCTCAAAAATCACTAGGGTTGGCAGCACCAACAACAAAGCTAACCATATACCTGCTGGACTGAGCAATCCTAGGGGTTCTAACCACTGCCATCGTAAGTGTCTCTTATCTTGCATAACTGGGGATTCAGCAATGTTCTCAGTAACGCTTTCAGTGTTATTTATCATTAGTTCTTAGTCATTATTCCAAGACTTATAGCATTTTTATTAAAAAATGCTATATTTGATATTTAATAGATTTAAAACTCTTAAAAATGTGATTAATTATTTATAATTTTATCACTATAATAATGAATTAATTTGTTAAATATAGCAGTTTTGAATAGCGTTTTGCCCTTTTTTAGAGGTATTTTGAATGGTATGTTTATTGCTGCCGTTCCGTACTAGTTTCCTAAACTTTAGGGTGTTGAAAAGGGCTAATTTATAACCCCTAACCACTGGTCAACTGAGTCCAGTATCGGTCATAAAGTTCGCTAACCTCGTCAACAGGTGCAAGACCTTCACAACGTTCTAACGCTGATTCTTCTGGAAACAAACTTGGATCCTCTTGGATGTCACGGGACAATAGCTTAAAGGCTTTTTGGTTTGGTGTGGCGAAGCTCAACCGTTCACAAATTTGAGCAGCAACATCTGCTTCTAACATAAAGTTAATCCAAGCGTAGGCACCCTCAAGATTGGGAGCTGTTTTGGGAATTGCCAAGGTATCGGTCCACAAGGAAGAACCGCTTTTCGGTAGCACATACTGCAAATCTGGGTTTTCTACCATGATTTCAGCAGCATCAGAGGAGTAACACATCGCAATCCATAAATCCCCACTCAGGATTTGCGATCGCCAAGAATCAGAAGAAAATGAAGCAATACTTGGTTTTAACTCCACCAACGTTTCATAGGCCTTTTTGATCTCCTGGGGATTGGTAGAGTTGTACGAGTAACCCAACATTTTCAAAGTGGCACCCATCACTTCTCGCACATCGTTGAGCAAAGTCATCCGTCTCGATAATTTGTCTTTATATTGCCAAAGATAGCTCCAATCCTCCGGTACCTCAGATAGTTTTTTGGAATTGTAAATCAAACCCGTTGTTCCCCAGCTCAGAGGAATACTGTGCAAATTGTTGGGGTCATATATAGGATTGAGGAACTTAGAAAACAGTCGATCCATTCCGATGATGCGTTCAAAGTCCAGTTTGAGCAACAGATCCAACTCAACCATCTTCCGCACCATGTAGTCAGACGGGTAGATAATGCTATAGGCTCCGCCCCCAGAAGCCTGAAGTCGAGCAAGCATAGCTTCGTTGGAATCAAAGACATCAACTACAGCTTTGATTCCAGTTATTTCGGTAAAGCGGTCTAGTAGCTCATCATCGGTATAGTTAGTCCAAGTGTAGATAAATAGTTTATTTCTGTCACCTGGTGAAGTAGTTGTTGGTCTCACCTCAGCTAGAGTCCACCCACATCCAGAGAGGGTTAGACCTGATAGGGCAGCAACCGTGGCTACCTGTAAAAAGTTGCGCCTTGTAGGGCGTTTTAGGAATTGTTGTCGATCCAGTGAAAGCACAATTGAAAAGCTTGAAAGTTGACGTTTGTTTTTGCCCAGGCGTCCGAAGTAGGTTAGGTTGAATAATTTTGGTCAAAACCGATTACCCATTACCCATTACCCCAAAATGGATAGGATAATTAATCCACCAGAATTGATTTAGTAAACCACTAAAAATCTCTTGCTTTACTGAGCACTATTTTGCCAGCAAACTAGGCTCAAAAACTACCGAAATCTTTAAATTATTCCGCCAACACGCGACAATCCGTGGGTGCCCAACGAGCATAAATTGTCGTGTTAGGGTCTGGTAACTTGTTATTGGTGTTGGCAAGTATGACTCTAAGACAGTCGCCACTGAGTAACTCCACCACACATTGAATATGAGTACCCAGGTACATCGCGTGTTTGAGACGTCCTTCAAAGCAATTCATAGTAGTTGTTGTTGTTGTTACTGTTGGCGGAGAAAGACTCAGGCGAATTTTCTCTGGTCGTACACCTACTACAATATCCTGAACATTAGAATTATCCAGGACTTCTCTAACGGATGGAGACTCAACCACAATCTTGATACCAGTCTTGGTGGTAATTTCGAGTGAGTCGGCATCGGACCGTTGCAGACGACCTTTAAATAAATTGGTATCACCGATAAAGTCCGCCACAAAGGTTGTCCGAGGATTTTCATAGATTTCTCTGGGGGAACCCACTTGCTCAATTTTACCTGCACGCATCACAGCGATACGGTCAGAAAGACTCATGGCTTCTTCTTGGTCGTGGGTCACCATCACAAAAGTTAACCCCAGGTCTTGATGGAGATTTGAAAGTTCCACCTGCATCTGTTTGCGTAGCTTGAAATCTAGCGCTCCCAAGGGTTCATCCAACAACAGCACCGCTGGTCGATTAACTAACGCTCGGGCCAATGCCACTCGTTGCTGTTGACCCCCAGACAGTTGAGGGGGATACCGATTCGCCAATCCCTCCAGTTTCACTTGTTTGAGGGCTGCTTTGACTCGTTCCTCAACCTCCAATGGGGGTAGCTTTTTTAGGCGTAGACCGAAGGCAATATTTTCGGATACACTCAGGTGATTGAATAGAGCATAACTTTGAAAGACCGTATTGACAGGTCGGCGGTGTGGTGGAATATGATTCATCGAGCGTCCCTGAATCATTACCTCCCCAGCTGAAGGCATCTCAAATCCCGCTACTAAACGCAAGGTTGTAGTTTTGCCACAGCCAGACGGACCAAGAATGCTAAAAAATTCTCCTTGACGGATACTTAAGTCAACACCACGGACAACAGTCTCGGTGTCGAACACTTTAAAAACCTTGCGGAGTTCAACATCAAGTTTAGCTGTAGTCGTAGCAGTCGGACGTGGTTCTTTAACAGTCGTTTGAAACATGGTGGTTATTTCAGCAGTAGTGATGCCCCCAGAGTCATGCATCGTCTGTCTGCATCTGTGCAACACGGTTTCTCTCCTTGGGTTTATTTTATCCTCCAACCTAAAAATACTCCTGCGGTAGCTAAACGGATCTGCACTGATCCAGTAGCTGAGGTGCGGAAGTAAATTGCTGGGTATTAGGCGTGACTAGGTATTAGGCTAATGGTATGACCTATTAGAACAGGGGCAGTAAAGAGCCTCCTTAATCAAGGATTTGAGGCGGCTTTAGGCTGCTATGGGGAATTAATCGGGCATGTTCCCATTCTGCTAACTACACCCGGTCACGGGTTTACCCCATATCCAGTTTTAACCGACAAGCTTGGGGCGTGAGTCCTGTTGTTTACTTGTCAATTGTCAATCCTTAATTCTTAATTGAAAAGGGGGGCGTATTGGGAATCCAAGCCAATAGGTTACTGCATTGATCAGGTGACTATTCGCCTTAATTGCCCAATCCCGTGTTCTCCAAGTCCGATTCCCCATTCTCAGACCTCTGACGATGACATTAATTCAGCCTTCCTTATCTTCGTATACAGTATATCGATCTAATTCCCGCACTGTCGGACGCAAATACCAATCTGTAGTGATTATGCTACTGATTAGCCTATTCTTGCTGGGGGGAATTGGTTTCCGTTTAGCCTATTTACAGCTAGTTCAAGGGGAACGCAACCGACAGCTGGCAGAAAATAACCGGATTCGCCTGATTCCCAAGCCACCTATACGGGGCAATATTTTTGACCGTAAGGGAAGAGTATTAGCTAGCTATCGGTTGTCTCACTCGGTATTTGTGTGGCCCTTGGTTCTGAGGCAGGAGCAATGGCCCCAAACTCGTAAACGCCTGTCCCAAATTTTGAAGATACCAGACACTGAGATTCAAAAGCGTCTGGAACAAGCGGGCTATAACTCTCCTTACCTACTTCGGATTGCCCGTGGTGTTACTCCCGCTCAAGTTACTGCTTTGGCTGAGTACAGCAATGAATTACAGGGGATAGAGGTGGATATTGATGCAGTGCGGTACTATCCCCATGGACAGCTATCGGCTCACGTTCTAGGTTACACTGGAGAGCTGGACTATGAAGAGCTGCAACGGCGTAAACCTGACGGCTACCGCCTCGGTGATGTGGTTGGAAAAATGGGGGTGGAGAAGTCCTATGAGCATCTGCTACGGGGAGAATGGGGCGGTCAGCAAGTAGAAGTTGATGGTGCTGGACGAGTCGTCAGAGTTCTGGGTCAGAAACAGGCAAAACCGGGTAAACCTATCCATATAAGCATCGATATAGACGTGCAGAAGGCAGCCGAGGCAGCATTAGGCGATCGCAAAGGGGCAGTCGTGGCTATGGACCCCAACACCGGTGCTGTTCTCGCAATGGTTTCTCGTCCAACCTTTGACCCGAATATTTTTTCGACTCGCATCACCTCAGAAACCTGGCGAAAGCTACAAGGCAGAGGGAATCCGTTTATCAACCGGGCAATGCGAGGGTTTCCTCCAGCCAGTACATTTAAGGTGGTCACGGCTTCGGCGGGTATGGAATCTGGTCGGTATTCTCCCAAAACTGTTTTACAGACTTATCCTTACCTGTATGTGGGTGGTCATGCCTTTGGGGAGTGGAACCGAGCCGGATTTGGTCCAATGGGATTTGTGGGTGCTATGGCTTGGAGCAGTAACACCTTCTTTGGTCAAATCGGTCGAGGGGTTGGGGGTAAAACCCTGATTGAATGGGCTCGTAGATATGGCTTTGGTGAAAAAACTGGTATTGAGTTATCTGGCGAATCCCGTGGTTTGATAGTGGATGATGCCTGGAAGCGGAAAAACTACAATTGGGGATGGACCGTAGGAGATACCATAAATATGTCTATTGGTCAAGGGTTTACCCTAGGAACACCCTTACAATCCTCAGTGATGTTTTCTGTAGTTGCCAATGGCGGCTATCGGGTTAAACCCCACTTGCTCAAGAACAATCAGGATGCCATCAAAGGGCGAGTGTCCATTAATATGAAGCCATCAACGATTCAGACCCTGCGCCGAGGATTGCGAGCTGTGGTGACTGGGGGAACAGGAGCGGCATTGAGGGTGCCAGAGTTACCTCCTGCCGCTGGTAAGAGTGGAACAGCAGAGGCTCCTCCTGGAAAAGCTCATGCTTGGTTTGGTGGTTTTGCCCCCTATGATAAACCCGAGATTGCGGTTGTTGCTTTTGTGGAACATTCCGGCGGCGGTGGAGGTTCAGTGGCAGGACCAATTGTGCGCCAGGTGATGGAGGCTTATTTTAAACATAAATAGTAATTAATTATGTTTAATTACCAACAGACTCTGGTCAGTCACTTTCGACTCAGGAGTAACCAACTCAGGGCTAACCAAGTTAGGGCTAACCAACTCAACACTAACGACTCAAGGTGTTGACATGATCTGAATCCCCTGAGTCGATAACTTGGTTACCCAAAACTCCAAATCTGGGTCAGTAATCTCAATGCTTACTTTCTGTTGAATTTCCTGGGCTTGCTCCTGGGACTCGCACAGGGCAAATACCGTCGGACCGGAACCAGACATCATGGTTCCTATGGCACCACTATTCTCAAAGGCTTTCCGTAGTTCCAAGACTTGGGGGTGATTGGGTAACACCACTTTTTCTAAATCATTGCGCAATAGGTTACCAATCTGTCCCCCATCCTTATTCAGAATTTCCTTAACCATCGGACCACTATGAACACGATTAGCACGGGATTCTAAGTCCTCAGGCTCCCGGATATAGGTTTCCCCAAACTGAGCCCGATAAGTCTGATAAGCCCAAGCAGTAGAAACCATCAGACTGCGGTATTTCCCCAAAACCACATATAGAGAATCCAGTCCCGGTAGGGCAGACAACCGCTCACCTCTCCCCAGAGCTAGAGCGGTGCCACCAGCAAGGCAAAACGGCACATCGGATCCAAGCTGTGCCGCTAATTGTTGTAATTCCGGGTGGGTTAATCCCAATTGCCACAACATATCGATTCCTACTAACACAGCCGCTGCATCCGTCGAACCACCAGCTAGTCCAGCCGCTACAGGAATTCGCTTGTGGATAGTAATTTCCACACCACCCAAGTTAGCAAAATACTCAGGAAACTCCTCCCACATCAAGGCAGCTGCTTTATAAGCGAGGTTGCTTTCATCAGTTGGCACTTCGGGATGATGACAGTGGACTTTAATCTCCTGTGTACCAATGGCACGGATGTCGATTTGATCAGCTAATTCGATACTTTGGAGAATCATTGCGAGTTCGTGATAACCATCACCCGCATCACCGAGGATTTCCAAATACAGATTGATTTTAGCTGGGGCATTTAGGGAGTATGAATGCATTCTTTATGGTGATCTGATTCGCTAGGGCTATCCATTGAGCAACACTAAGGTCTTCGGCTCGGGCTTGAGGGCTTATTTCTAATTGTTCCAGCAATTGGGTAATGCGATCGCGTTCAATTACAGATTTTAAATTATTGCGCAACATTTTACGTTTGCTGCCAAAGCCCAGTTTCAATAGTGTCTCCAAGCATCTGGGGTCAGAAGCTGGTGGTTCGGCTAGGCTCGGATGTAACCGCACCACAGCTGAATCGACCTTGGGGGGAGGAGAGAAAGCCGACCCAGGGACATCGCAAATCAATTCACATTGGGCGAGATACTGGACCCGCACTGATAATGCCCCAAATGCTCTACAACTGGGCTTGGCATATAACCGCTGAGCTACTTCTTTTTGCACTAGCAGCACGATTAAATCAAACCCTGGCACAGCTGGCTGAGTGATGGTACCTAGTAACTTTTCCAGAATTGGACCGGTAATATTATATGGGATATTGGCAACTACTTTATTAGGTTTTTGGAAATTAGAAAAGTTAGCTAACAAGGTATCTAAGTCTAGGGATAGAAAGTCTCCTTGCAGCAGTAAAAAATTATCTATCTTACCGAGTTTTTTAACTAATAATCGGCACAAGTCTCGATCAATTTCTACCGCCACTACAGACTGAACCAAAGGCAGTAACCGCTGGGTAAGAATGCCAGTACCCGGACCAATTTCTAGAATGCGATCGCTTTTTTGTAAATTAGCGGCTGTGACGATTTGGTTCAGTGCCTCCTCGCTACGCAACCAATGTTGAGAAAATTTTTTACGTGCTTTTAAGGTCATTACCCAATTTTATATTTCTCAATTTGGTAACCAATTGACCACCGAAGCGCGTAGTTACCGATTACTGAAGTATAATACTGATGCTACTGTACAGGATATCAGAGCAAGTTTAGTTAATCACGTCTAATCGGTTTGATACCATAAATGTTAGTTTTTAATTAACGACTAACAAGTAACCAAATTCCTTGAATTATCAGTAGTAAACCGACCAACAAGATTTTCAAGGTTCCTCAATGGATTTTCAGGAAGTTCTGGAACAAACCTTGGTTTTGCCAGGCGTAATTCTTAGCAACACGCTTTAACTTCGCAATATTGCTCCGAGTCGCATCATCCATTGTGTCATTAGTGATTTCCGGTTGTAGACGCAGGTAACGAGAAACTGTTCCATCCTCGGATTTTAAGCTATCCATCAACTCTTTGGTAATATACCGGTGAATGTCAGACGGAGCATCAAATAGCACTTCAATCAATCGTCCTTGCCATCCCCATTGTCCCAATCCCCAGCCTCTAGCTTTTTCCCAAGGAATGGGGCGGTTGGATGCTCCTGTGCCAATGGAGATTATAGAAATTTCCTCAAGGGAATGATTTAAGCGGATCGCTTCAGCTAATGCACAGCTTGAGGGATTATTCGCCCCAACCCCACCATCAATTGCCGAGTAAGTCTTGCTTTGAGTCTTAAGCTGATGGGCTGGAAAATAGGTGGGGGCAGATGCGGAACAGACACAGGCTTCCCACAAGGGAACATGAAAATAATCTTTGTCTTCACGCCAGCTTTTAAAGATAATCGGCATGCGACTAATGGTGTCGTAGGCTGTGATCAACAGCCGAGGTGAATCGTAGATATCCGAAAGCTTGGTCGTCCCAAACTGTTCTTTCATCACCTCAATTAACCCCTGATTGGAGTGTTTAGGAGCAGAAAGACCATACTGAAGGATAACCTTCAGCCGCTTTAGTGAAAAACGGCTGGTGTAGCGGAAAATCCTTTCCCCTTTCTGTTCATAAAGTCTAATCATCTCCCGACTGGGGATGCCAGTGGCAATTCCGGCAGCCAAGATTGAACCAGTGGAGGTACCTGCAATTAAATCAAAATACTTGTTGAGGGGCTGGTTAATCTCTTTCTCCAATTCCGCCAAGATTACTGCTGCGATAACGCCCCTAATACCACCGCCATCTAAGCTGAGTATGCGAAAAGTCATGATCTCCCTAAAAACCCACGATGTTGAATTATTCCTCCTAACTATTGTGACGGCTTCTAGTCACTTCCAGGGTGATCTTACCTCCAAAATCTGGAATCGGGGCACCAGGTTTGCTTAACTGCACTTGGACTTGTTCCACCTGATCGAATTCTAGGATGGCATTAGCAATTTGAACTGCCAATTTTTCGATCAGGGCGCATTTTGAGGTTTTAACCAAATTCTTGACAGTATCAATAGTTTGCCGATAATCCATGGTATCGCTAAGATCATCACTTTCTCCCGCAGGGCTTAGATCTAGCCACATGGTCAGGTCTACTTCAAACCATTGTCCTAGGGTCTGTTCTTCGGGTAGGTAGCCAGTGTAGCCGTAGCAGCGAATATTGCTCAGTTTAATACAGTCCATCATCATGTGAAATTTTCCCTCATGTATCTCCTATCACCAACGTAAACGATTGCGATTAGCGCTACTACTTTGGGCTAATCCCGTTCCAAATCTAATGTTTAAAAATGAGAATTGCTGGAATCTACTACCAGAATTTTTGTCTCAATTCAACCCCTAGCATACAACGATATCTCTTGGTGCGCTTTCACGCTTCGCTCTGTTGGTGCGCGTTCACCCTTGTCGGGAAACCCGACCGGGGTCGCACCGCGTCGCAAAAAGCGCGGGGTCGCACCGCTGCGTAAGTCCGCTCCTTTATTAGATTTGTACTCAAGCAATCCATAACCAGGGACTTGTGTTTTATAGTCTTAGTCTGTTCCAGTCTCTAAGGATACTGCTGGAGAAAGGGGTTTCCCGATTTGGGGTTCGGTACCTGTAACTATACGCTGGATGTTACTGCGGTGACGGATGATCACATATATGCCAGCAGCAATACCAAATAACTCGTAGGCAAGAGGAGCTTTGGTAAGGTACATCAGTAGGGAAACAGCGATCGCACCAGCAATGGAACTGAGAGAGACAATACGAGAAATGGCCAAGACTATTGCAAATACACCTACGGTTCCTAACCCTACAGGCCAAGACATGGTGAAGATAACACCTATACTGGTGGCAACGGATTTACCTCCGGTGAAGTTTAACCAAATGGATTTACTATGACCAAAGATAGCAGCAAACGCAGCCAATGCCACTAACCAGGGTTGCCAGGTTTCAGGCAGTAGGGAAACGTCTGTCAGGGTATAAAAGCCATTGACTAGACTAATAGCTGCTACTCCTTTCAAGGCATCAATCAGTAATACCACCACTGCTGGTCCTTTGCCCACAGTTCTCAATATATTGGTAGCACCGGTGGAGCCAGAGCCATGCTCGCGAATATCAATATCTTTAAGCCAGCGTCCTGCTAGGTAACCAGTAGGCAGGGAACCTAATAAATAGGCTGAGATTATTAGTAGCCCACTCCAAGTTAAGTTAAGTACCATTGGTGTGATGTTGAAGATTGTGACAAGATCCGGCAATAATTCCCCGATCACCACCGCGACGGGTAGCTCGGCTGTAACATTGCTAACTGTTTTGATGTAAAGCGCAAGTGGGGGAAACCCCCGTCGGAGCAACTACATCGATTTTTCAGTTCGCTGAACCTCCTGATTGGCAGCAGTTTCGCGCCTGTTTTGCGAAAATTAAACCCAGTAAACCAAGTAATTCAATAATCGTCGTAAGTATACATCTGCCGAGGGTCAGGTGCAAACGCCAACCATAGGGGAAATTGCAATAATGAGAGACTGATCTTATCTTCGGTTTCGTCAACAATGATTAAGGCTAACTGATCCCGCTTGATCAGTCGTTCCGCTTTTTGAACCAGGGCTATTGGATCTTCAAATAGAACAACTCCCCGTTCTGGACCAAAATCACTGCGGGAGATTCCCAGACAGTCCTGTAATCCTCTACGCCATTCTCCCAGTCGTTCTGGGGTGTTGGCCAGCACAAGAGTACTTAGGCGATTGTCATACAGTGTCCGCAACACGGATATAACCGCTGAGGCAATTAAAACATTTTGTAAGCGGCTGCCCATAGTTTGCAGCGCACCACGACCACCTTGGGAAAAAAACCACTGAGAAACTTTTTCAGCGTGAATTGGCTCGAAGGTACGACGCAGTTGCCAGGGAGGACCATAATAATCTGGCATTTTGCGATATTGATCCAACAGCTGACGAATATGTCGGACTTCGTCTTTAAATGCTTGTTCGGCAAATTGTGGGTTGCCTCTGGTCGGGGGTGGTGGGGTTTCTTCTAATTCTGACCGTGGTGCTTCCCTTGGCGGCTGGGAGAGTTCCAGTTGTTCTGCAGCAGCAGCTAGGTCTTGTAAGGAGCCAACCAAATAATCTTTAAAGCCTTGAACCCGAATCGCTAGCTCTTGAGATACACCCGCAAAACTGGTGCGCATTTCTTCACGAATCCGTTCCCGGCGGCGTTCTAGTTGCTCAATAGAAATTTGCAACTTTTGCTTGCGTTGCTCCAGTTCGGTCAGACCTTCAAGTATCATCCGCTCCACAACTGCTTGGGTGGTTCCCAATTCCTTTGAAACCATTGACTGTTCATGGTTTTGCAGATTGGCAATTCTCTGTCTCAACTCCTGTTCTTTTTGCTCAAGTTCAGCCACAGTTTGAGCTAAGTTAGCGATTTTTTTGGCTTGATCTGAAGACTGCCCTAGTTGAATTTCACTAACTTTATCCTCCTGAAGCGGCTCACTCGACTGTGTTGGTTTAGCTTTGTCATGGTCTGATAGGGTCAGAGAAATGGGAGGAAGGTTGGGAGCTTGAGAGTTATCTCTAGGAGTAGCCCTATCTTGATCTGGCCAATTTGACTCCTGTGAATTATCTAATCCCTTAACTGCTTGGTTATTATCTTGCTCTTGTTCTGGGTTTTGTGGGTCTTCGGAATTCATTTAAACTGATTTCTTAATAACTTATTCACTAACTACCTAACCTCTACTCTATACTTTGAGGTAAGTCAGTTATCCTTTAGGGATGCGTTCTTCTAGGCAAGTTCGTAGCAGCTTTGGATCAAATAGAATTGGTAGAAAGTGAATGCTTTTGACTTCTGAAAAATAAAACAAAATCGGTACTGATGTCCAGAAGATTTCCCAATTTTGCCATTCCTGATAAGGAAAACGCCGGATCAGGGTTTCGGAGCGATAAATATCCAAGGCGGTTTCAGTAAATTGCAGGCGTATGGTTACGGCCTGAAACAACAAGAAGAAGCCCAACAAGGCGATCGCTAAACTTACCCAGGGTTGTATGAGCACTATTGTCACTGCAGCAATAATCAACACTATAGGCAGTGTATAACTTGGAGAGAGTTCAACTGTTGATGTTGATTTTGGAGAATAATCAGCAGAAGTCACTTCGCTTAAATCCCGAGCTGATAAAGATGAATGAATATATGAATATAATTTAATTCTAATCCTATATTCCCAACTTCTTCGATCTTCCCAACTTCTTCTATGGGATGACAGTTACCTGATCTTACCTACTACCAGTATTTAGCACATTTATGAGTAAGATTTACCAAAAATTGAGTTAAATCCTTGTACGGAGAGGGGGGGATTCGAACCCCCGATGGCTTTGACACCATAACAGATTTCGAGTCTGCCACCTTAAACCACTCGGACACCCCTCCATGATTTAGTCAAACCGCACCCCAGACTTCATCTGAAATTTGAACACAAAACCCTGGAATTTGTCAAGCCTGCTCTTGAAAATTCAGCCATTCTTGGGTGATCAATGATGGAATCACTATCAAGGAACATCAATGTCTATCTCAATATCTTCAACAGTAGTCTTAAAACCACCATCCGGTGTCCACTGGATAGCACCATCACGGCCTGTCCAATAGAGGGTCATCTTAGCATTGCGCATTAGCTTCGCGGTGTAGGCATCCACGACATTGGATGATGCGATCGCAATTTTCGGTTGCAGGGCATCCAGGAATTCTGGCCTCAGACTTTTTCCCGACCACCAAAGTACTTGTAGCTCAGGGAAACGGATGGTTTTGGCTAACTGTTTTTGGAAGCCTGGTTTGATATCTCCTAAGAGTAACCAATTTTGGTCAAGGATGCGCATCAGCAACACTGGTGGTTCAGTGTTGACTAATTCTATTGAAGTAGAGCCAACAGAGAGTATTTCCCCCACTGGAATTGGTTGGTAGTTACCCTCCCTAGAGGCTACTGCACTAGCGATAGAGTTACGGGTGACAATATTGTTCCAATTTTGAGCCTGAGACAATGGTCGTTGTAAATCAGTGTTATCGTAGAATGTCTCGATCGGTAAACTACCTAGAACCTGAACCCAACCACTTCTGAGTTGGGGCTGCTTGTCGAGAGCAACTGCCCAATTAATATCATTGATACCTTGCTTTTGAAGAAAAGGCAGCACTGTAAACCTGACTGTATCAGGGTTGCCACTATTTAACAAGGTTACTTGTCCCTGGTCTTGAATCACTAAAATTTGGTTATTTCCTGTAGCTAGCACTGTAACTTGAAACAATTTTGACGCTTGTTGCCATTGGGGCAACACCACCACAGTGACAGCAACTATACTAATCACCCACCAACGAGGATGTAACCATTTAATCAAGCAAGCTATACCAATTAGCCCGTAGAGAAATAACAGTTGCCCTAGGGAAATTTTGCCCACCGCTACAGAACTGCTTGGCAACTGATTGAAAAATTGCACTAGTCCCATCAGTCCATGGGTTGGATAATACAGTAACCAAGCCAGGCTACTTCCTGCTGTTGGCCAAATTAGTCCTGCCAAGGCGCTGACAATTCCACCCAAAGTGATAATAGAAATTAGGGGTGTAGCAATAACACTAACTGGTATAGAGTAGGTGGCAACAACTTGAAAAACATACAGTTGCAGGGGCAGAGTCCAAACTGCTGCTGCAATTGGCACAGCAATTAGGGATGCGATCGCAGGTGGCAACCAATCCAAACGTTTGATAATCTCTGGTGCAGTGATTAGTAATCCAAGGGTGGCCAGAAAACTCAGCTGAAATCCCAAATCCCAGATCCACAAAGGATTAAATAGGAGTAAAAGTGTTGCTGCTAACAAGAGTGACCCTAAAGGCTTCACTTTCCGTGCAGTCACTAACGCAATTAGGGCACCCACTCCCATCAGAGCCGCCCGCATTACCGATGGCTGCAGTCCAGTTAATGCCACGTATATTAAAAGTACACTCAAGCTAATACTGAACTGCTTTCCTTTGCTTAAACTCCTGGTAAGGGCTAAGACAAAACCCAACAGCAAAGAGACATGGAATCCAGATGCTGCTAAGGTATAGGCTAACCCAGCCTGAATAAATTGATCGCGGATATCGTAGGGCAAATCAACAGCACGACGCCCCAAAACCATGGAACTGACTAACGGACCTGTGGGAGAGCCTAATAAGCGAACCTGGGAACGGATAATACGTTGTCGCAGTCTCCACCATCCCCAGGGTTTGTCAATAGTTTCCTCATCAAAGTTTATTTGACGCCCACTCAAACCAGCAAAAGCCCCTTGACGGGCAAGATAGGCTCCAAAATCAAAGGCTCCCGGATTAGTCACTGGCTTGGGTTTATATAAAACCCCAGTTACGCTAATTATCTGACCTGGGTATAAACCAGTTCCTTGAAGTAATGGCACAGTCACATACAACTTGCCGGTCACGCCTTGACTGACCGCTCCCCCATCTTCGCGACTTTCAATTTCAGTTAACTGAGTAGTTTGTAACCAAAGTTGTGTACGCTGAGTTCGGGTCAGGCGAGGCATACTCTCCACTTTGCCTTCAACTTTAAACAGTTGCTCTGGAGCAATGCTATTGGTTGAGGGGACATATTCGCTAATGTCATTTAGTTCTGGTTGTGGTACCCGGAATTGAAAATAGACCACCGCTAAGGCAGAGATTAGTCCTGCTGCTACCCATAATCTTGGTTTTGGTCCTGTGCGCCAGAACCTAGGGAATGCGATCGCAGCCACTATCCCTGTGACAACCAATCCTGTTACCAAAGCTCTGTACTCTTGCCAGGGAATCTCACCAGTCGGTAAGTTGAGAATCCCTGTAGAAACTAAGCCGAGAATATAAGCAAGACTTACTACTGTACCACTGGCAGGCTTCATCAGATCGATAAACCTAGCTTTAAGCCCAAAACAACATGAAGCAATAGCAGGCAAAGTGCCGTACTTCCTAAGTAGGCATGAACGGTACGCACCAATGCTTTGTTCCCGCCAAAGCCAGTCAAGGCAATCACCCCATTAGCAGCCAGCAAAATCAGTACGATTGATCCTGTCCAAAAGTGGGGGCTTTCTAGAATTGGCTGATACTGCATTACCAGAGACAAAACCCCACCAGTGTAGCCACCTGCGATAAAAATGAACATCCAGGGTGCTATTTTTCGATGATCACTGCGACTCTGTAGAGCTATTTCAGGATCAGATACTACTCGGCCACGCCATCCTGCTATTCCCACAAAGCTACCCATAACCAATACCACAATTCCCATCATCAATGGGTGTCCCCAATGCACCACTGGCTCAGGAAGCCCTAAAATCCTAAATTGGTTAGCGATTGGTTCTAAGAGCTGACTGAAATTTCCCACCGGTTTAAAACTATCCTCTCGATTAAGGTTGACCTAGCTTAGGTAACCATCTTTGTAGCATATTCAGAATTTGATTGGGCAAGAAACTCTCAGCATGCCCAGATAGGGGTGTTTAGATTCCTTGACATTTGTCCCTGGTTAAAAGGAGACGCAGGGCTTTAGCCCCCAGGGCAAAGCCATCTAAATTTATTTTTTTTGACAAATGACTAAGACTATGCATCGAAGACTTTGAAGAAAACCCGTAAGCGGATCTCCTCGAGATAGCTATTTGCTAGAGAGCGCTTCGGCATAGCCTCCGCTACGCGAACACTTACTAGCTTATTAGTTACAATAATTAATAACCGACATTCCTAACTCCTCACTTCTTCACCCTGCCACTGTCACTACTCTGTTTATAATGATAATTTAAAAAAAAAATGAGTAATACTAAATAGCTAGGATTACCCTGGGAAATTTAAAACTGGTATATATCAAAATTAGTATTTACTATTTTTTTTCTGTCACTAAGGTAGCTTTGTCGTTTTTTTGAGCAATACCTTTACTATAAACAAGCCAGGTAAAAATGACTAATCCAGCTTCGGTTCCTACTAAATCGTGAAGGATATGAAATAAAGCATTAAAAGTAACTTGTGGGTCAGTATAGGGATTCCCTCCAAACTTATCTAGAAGAAACACAAACGTTAAATTGACTCCAACTGAAAAAATTGGGAAAAGAATAATTTTCCAATCTTGGAGTACTTTATACCCTCGATAGGTCAACACACCCAAAACTAGAGTAAGTGCAATATAAATAGGAATCTTAAAATTATCGTTATCGGCTTGATAACCTAAAGGGTACAAAATTGAAACAACTAATAGACTGATGGCAAACACAATGTTAATTAAATTGGTGATTATAGTAGTCTTCTGCACTAAACCATCGGCCCACAGCGCAAATGCTGAAATCAAGAAAAAATAAAACATGAAATTCAACATCGTAAAATCGTTTTGATAATACCAGCATTGGGTGACGTGCCAACCAATTTCTGAAGCGATCGCCACCATCACAAAAGCTAGACCCAGTTGGGATGCAAAAATACTTCTCGATGGCAGTCCTAAGTTTTTTAAACTGTTGTAAAAAATTCTCATCGCCAGAGGGATGATGGCAAAAACCAGAACGTGGGTGATAATTAATCCCAGTTTCCAACCATGGACTATACAAGTTCTAGAAGGGTCTGTCGGGGATTCTGCGATTCCGGGTAATGTGGTAAGAATATAGCCAAATCCAGCTAAAGCAATTAAGAAGCAGAGTGCAGTAAACCCTAAGTTAGTAGTAAAAATTTTGCCATCGTTATTTTCCTGAAGAGCTTCCTGGGATTTAGTAAATTGCTTTGAAGACATTCAAAAGCTCCTTAAGCTCATAGACTACTCAAAAAAATTACCGAAATTGCCGGAGGATGAGTCTCCCCACAGGCTGATATCAACTACTAAGTATCTCACAATAACTATCCCTAAAATCGAATAATTAAGATAACTTTTAGGTTATCATTGATAAATGTTAAGTAACCACCAAATTTATGATGATTGTGTTACATATCTTTGTTAAGATATAGATTGCTTTACAAGTGTGATGGCTAAAGCCCCTGTATTTTAGTTGGGGAATATCAGCGAACAGATGGATTGATTCATCCGTGATGGGGGTCGTTAATGTAAGCTAAAACTTTGTGAGTGCTAATCTAGCCAGCTGAGGGGAGAAAGTTATAAAAACAAGAACATTCGATTTGTTGATAACCGCAATCTATTCACCCCTGATGACATGCTTGAGGATGGTATTCACTATGGTAGTTTACAAAAAAATCTGTAACTGTTGAGACTAAAAGAACCCTCGCTAAGATCACTTACGGTAGGGTTTGCTCATGGCTGTTACTTTAGCTCAAGCTAACTAGGAAACCCTATAACAAGTAACCATTTCCATGGTTTACCAAAGATTTCTCCACCAAGGAGTAGGCTTAACATCAGGAAAATCGATTTTATTGCGGATTTCATCAATATCCCATCCAGTCAATTCAGCTAAAGTTTGAGCTTCCTGTTTCAATCGTCGATTTAAGGATTGTTGATAGTCAACTCCTGCGCTACAGCTCATTTTCCCAGTAAAGGGATGACGAAGGATATATCGTCCCTGAAACAATTCACGGTTTGACGTTTCCTGGAACATCAAATCTTCTGGGAACGTATCACGGGTATAGCGAACATGGAGGCGACTGATATAAACATTATTGGGTCTTCCTGAGTTTAGCCAAAAGACACCTGATTTCCGGAGTTCTTCCCGATTGAGGGGGTTAGCTGAACATGGGTCACAACTAGCCATATCCCAAGCATATTCAAGAAAAGCTACTTTTTTACCTTCACTCTCGTAAGCAGTTTGGAACATAGCAGTGTAGAAATCACCAAACTCTGTTTTGACGAATACTGGAATTTCAGTATTAGAAGGAATCTTCACCGTGCGGTAGTTTGTAATTTCAGTCTGACCTCGGGGTGATAAGACATAGACAATCAGGTCTTGCTCACCCGTAGCATTCATCATCCCTAAGCGAATGGGCAGCATAAATCGGGGAGACTCGTAAGCCATCTGGAGGGGTCGCAACCGTTGGTAGGCAGTTTTGTCAAATTCCTCCAGATTGACTTTGGCAACGAAAAATTTCATATTCTGGCGGATGTAGGGTCGCAATAGCCGATTTGCTCCCCGTGGAATTTTATAACCGTTGCGTCTGAGCCAGGTTTCTAAACCTCTAGAGTCCTTAGCACTGAGGATAAGAATGTTATATTCTCCAACTGAGAAGCGCTCCTCTACCGTGACACCTAAACTACGATCATAAGCATCCGCTGCCCTTGTGCCACTTCTAGGACCACTTCGCGGTAGTGGCGGACTTTCGAGATACCTTCGGTTATCGGCACAGGGGTCTGGGTCAAAATATTCCACTAGTCGAGGTGCACTAAACTGATCGAGGCGTTCAATAATCTTAGGGTCACCTACATTCACCTGTTCTCGCTGAAGCACTACAGGAACTGGGACAACCATGGCAAAGTCTTTAACATCTCCTTGATAGTCATTTGCCATGGTTAAAACAGTGCGATCGCCATCCCGAGCAATTACCACTTGAGACGTCTGGTTATATAGTTTAGTATCAGCTTTGGCAACATAAAACCCACAAAAACCCCAGGCTTTTTGAGCCAAGCACAAACTCACGAAAACCGTTATAAAAATAGTACTTATAACCCGAATAATTTTCATTTCTATTTATTTTTTTGTCTTTAACTTAAGTTACTTAACGTCATTCAACAGGTGCGACCCGTGGCGAATTTAATTCTTAATGGTAAGAGCGCACCTAAGAGTCACTATCATCCCAGGAAAATCTCGTAGATGACCAGATAAAATCCAAAATTACGCTCAAAGGGGATAGGGCAAACAACGCCCAGAAAATAGCAGTAGGCATGAAGAATTGATTGCGCAATATAAAAGTGAGTAACGCAATACACACCGCCCAGAGCAATCGACTAATCGGTGCATTGGGGATTGAGCGAGGGTCGGTTAGCATAAATAGGGCAAACAGTAACAAAGACCCACTCATCAAACGATGGCAAAATACATCCCAACTCCAGCCAAGCCAGAGATTTCTAATCCCTTCTAAAACGGCATAAGCACCCAAAAACGCTGCCGTTGTATCCCATCGTCCTACCCGTTTTAACACCATACTGCCAGTGCCCGCAAATAATAGAGCATACCAACCATCATCCCCCCACTGTCCCGGAGAAACCCAAGCATCGTTGGTTAGGATAAGAACAGCAATAATGCCAAAATTGGCTGGATTAAAAAAATGCTTGCCCTCTACTCGGAAAATAAATTTACTCAGAATTCCTAGGGAGCCAGCTAAAACCATAGTGCTATAGTTATCAGCTCGCAGCAGCAGACTCAAGCTTAAGGCTGTAATCATAGCACTTTTTAGGGAAGGCGGTTTGGGAGAACTGGCCAAAGTAGCATCATTATCCTGGGGACAATTTGGTTGTTTTCTCAGCAGATTAAGACTTGTTTCTAAGGTTTGAATTTTGCACCATTCAAGGGTAGATTCAAGGGTAGTTTTACAATCGAGTTTGGGATTAAACCCCGAAGGAAGGCCAAGGAAAGAGAGGCCAAGGTACCCAGGGTTTTTGATTGCGGATGTGTGTTTGGGATTTGACCAAAGAAATGCTGCTAACCACTGAGTTAGTAGGCAGCTTATGATTACGACTAGAATCAAGTCTGGTCTTAGTGTCCAGTCCCGAGTGCTGATGCCCAAGACTAGAAAGATCGAGAGAAACAGAATTTGATTATTTCGGGGGTCTTGTTGCCACATTATCTACGCATTCTGCTCCGACTGTTAAAGTAATTAGGGCGCTCTGTATGGCTCAGGTTTAACACAAAAAAAGACGCTAACTCTACCAAGACTAATGCAACAGCGGTCAACAAATGTTTACCAGCTACCAACACCAGGATAAGAGAGCGATCGCAACATACTTTCCAAAGCCCTTTACAAATACCTTGATAAATGCTAGCTACTGTTTTTGATTGGTTAATTCATGATCTCAAGTATAGTCTGGTCAGTTATCAGTGGTCAGTTACCGATTACTCATTACCGATTACCCAGTTCACTCAATTATTCCATTAATAACCAATGGAGAATTATCTAGGTTATACATTAAGCAAATGTCCGGTAGATGGCCAGAGTATTGCCCATTGTAATTAACTATAATTAGCCAAAATTTTACGAATTTGATCCTCAATAGTCTCTGGTTTCTCCACCATCGCCATATGTCCACATTCAGCAATTTCAATCACATTTTCCCCACAGGATTGAAAGAGACTGTGAAAACTAGCCAGATGACGCACATATTTCGGTTCCATTACCTTATCCTGAGTACCAGCAATGAAATAAACAGGTTGTTTGAGTCGAGAAACAACCTGAGGTAAGCGATGGACCTCGGCTTCTGTGGTAGAATCTAGTAACGTCCTCAGTGCAGCTTCGGCGTTAGCAGTAACAAAATCAATAACCCGTTGACGTCCCCATTTCCGGGAAATAGGATGCGCTACCTGAGCCCGGGTAAACAGTAAATCGAGTAAAGGGACATAACACAACCAACGGGGACGGCGTTTTACCAACTGCTCACCAGCCAGGCGAAAGCGCTCAAATTCTTCTTTAAGATAAATTCCACCACCAGCATTAAGACAGATTACCCCTTCAATCCTCTGAGGCAGCAAATAGGCACCCCACAGAGCAATGCTACCCCCTAGGGAATGGCCAATAACCCACGCCTGTTCGATTCCCAGTTTTTCTAACAAGATGCCCAAGTCCTGAGCATAGGCAGCTAAGCTATAGCGGTCAGTGGATGAAGTAGCAGTCTCAGGAAATGGTGATTCCGAGTCCCGGTTTGATGTTGGGCTTTGAGTGTTATGAATTTGGGACTGGGATTCACCGAATCCTCGCAGGTCATAGATCAGACACTGATACTGCTGTGACAACGTATAAATTAGAGGTTGCCAATAGCTACGGCTTAACAGCCAGCCGTGGATGAAAACCAGCACAGGGCAGGATGATTGGGTAGGAGGTGTTAATTCGTAAGTATGGGAGACTCCTAGGATGTTAATGCTTGCCATACCTTGATCTTATCGAAGAATTAACCGGATAGGAAATTAGTCAGTGATTTTAATCACAACGGGTCGCACCTGTGCTTGTCACCTTTTGATGACTAAAACACTTGACCTAGTAATCGCCGCCGAATACTTTCAGCAATTTTTTGACCTAAATAATCGGGAATCAAGTTTCCGTTAGGGCCTAGTAGGTAAAGAATCAGCCTGGTTCGTCCCCGCCAGACCAGCAAGTTGGCATTGACCACCAGTAAATCCTCTTGCCAGATGGCATACATAACTTTGTAAAATAATCCAGGTTGGTTATTTGCCTCAATTAACAGCGCTGGTAGATGAAACACTGGGTCTACATAAAATTCTGTTTCTACCTGCTTCAAGCCAGCATCGAGATTAAATTCCACTGCCAGCATTTGTTCCACCTCAAAGCGCCCTGCCAAAGCCTCTCTCAGGGCACGGCAGACATTTTCTGAGGTTTTGTGGGTCAGCGCTTTCCGGTTACGAGACACCACTAGTTTCATAAACACCAGCATTGGTGGACTAATTTGACCATAAAGACTAAGACTGTGGATAGTCAGTCCATAGGCAGTCAGAACGCCAAAAATGTCACTGAGCAGAAAAGACTCATTCCGGTAAGCAAAGTGCAGGACACTTTTTGAGCCTTCCGGTTTGATCTCAATTACAGCATGTTGGGTTTTATAGAGTCGGTAAGCAAGTCTGAGGTTGTGGAGTTGGATCTCACTACTAACAAACTGCTCATAGAACTTAGGAAACGCTCGGTTGAAGCGTTTCAGGGTTTCTTGTTGGGATGATTTCCAACCCACAGTCATTGATAGGGGTAGGTGGCTATTCTTGTTTATCAAAAGGTGCGCGCCCGTTCGCGCCCCGCGTCGGCTTTGCCGAAAGGTGCGAATTTAATTCTTAATGGGTCAAGGGCACCTAAGCTTTTTGAGTTAACACAACCCGGTAAGCTTGTAGGGGGACTTACAAAAATACTGAGAAAAGAGCCTTAAATGTATATATAGATAGAGTTTAACATTGAGGTGCGCTTTCCAATGGGCGCGAGGGATTGCTCGCGCCCATTGGAAAGCGCACCTTGATTTGCTTGATTTATTGATATATCTGGGTTTGAGCCCTTTTTGGCTATTTGGTGTATTTCCAAGGGTTTGGTCTGGGTTTGAGGCTTTTGTCTTGCTCAAAACTCTGTCAGTCCCCCTAGGCAACAACAAGCGCGGATCTGATTCATTTCTCACCAATTCTGCTGATTAGCCTAGTCTAACTAATCTTCCCCAACTTCCCCACCTTCGGTAGCTTGCCGACTTTCCTTGTTAGGTGCGCTCTTACCATTAAGAATTAAATTCGCCACGGGTCAAGGGCACCTGTGGATGCAAAGCGCGAGTGGGGAGGGGCTGTGTGGGGAACACCGCCATTCTCCTTTGGAGACACTACGTGAACGCACCGCTGTTTGCCCCGTGGAAACCCACGTCACGCCACTGCATCGGTTGTTGATTTAGATTCGCCCAAGGGCAGCAAACAGCTGTGCCCCCTCTGACGTGAGCATCTTACCCAAGGGACTTCAATGAGCGCGACCGATGGGAATGCTAGGATAAGAATTTATATAGGAGGCTTAATTGTGGTATTATCGTTTGCACAAAGAATTAGTTTCAGATCAAGGTAGGTCGGGTATGATAGTTTTCCTGGTGGAATAAAACCAATAGATCAAATATCACTTTCTGTTTTTTGAAACAAACATTTAAGTCTGGCTCTGGTTGACCGAGACCCAGAACGTCTGAGCCGTCAGGGAAAGAAGACCATTACCAGTCCAAATTATGATAACGCCACTGTCACACCTGCATGGGTTTTTGGAAAAGCTTCTTTAGCAGTTCTGACACTGCTTTGCCTCAAACACGACCTGAAGGAGATACCGTAGAAGGTGTAAAATATCGCACCGACGGTACCTCACGGGTATTTTTCAGTACAACACGAGAAATTGACCTGTACGAATTGGAAGAACTTTGTGATGCTGTTGGTTGGTCTCGCCGTCCTCTGCGCAAAGTTAGGAAAGCCATTCAGCATAGCTTTTTGGTTACTTCTATGTGGTACCAGCGAGGTAACACGAGGCGCTTAATTGGCTTTGCCCGTGCCACTTCTGATCATGCTTTCAATGCGACAATCTGGGATGTAGTAGTTCATCCAGATTTCCAAACCAAGGGACTGGGCAAAGCTTTGATGAGATATATGATCAAAAAATTGCGCAGCCAGGATATTAGCAATATCACCTTATTTGCCGATCCTCAAGTGGTAAGTTTTTACCGTAAAATGGGATTTATGCCTGACCCAGAAGGTATAAAAGGCATGTTCTGGTATCCAGATTAATCTGGAGTACACACAAAGCGCCAAAAGTGAGTTATACTGGTTATACTACTTAGAGGTAGCATCCGGGATGTAGCGCAGCTTGGTAGCGCGCCTGCTTTGGGAGCAGGATGTCGCAGGTTCAAATCCTGTCATCCCGATTTTAAATTAATTCATAAGTAAATCAGTCCATCAGTAAATCAGTCAAGACACCAGGCTAAACTCAGTGGAACTTGATACAGTCAGGTACAGTCAAACTTGATACAGTCAAACTTGATAAGAGTTAGCTACAGGGGGATTAAACACCACTGCTCAGCTAAGTTAACAAGCCAGGTCAAGCTATGATCGATCAAGTTTGATTTGAATCTCTGCCTCTACTAGAGGTTAGTGAGGTGCGTTCAGATCTCTCAGTGAGCAGGGTATTCTAGTTGTAACAGGCTCTTCTTCGTTAAAATTCGAGGTAATTTCTATGAAATCATTGTTCCGTTGGGGCACAACATTAAGTTTAGTAGCGAGTGCCTTACTAGGCTCAGTGAGTGCGGAAAATTTAGCGGCACTGGCTCTGACCGAAGAGCAGGTAAGAGAAAAGTTGAGACCTGTACCTGTATTTGCAGTTACTGATAATCAAGGTTCGCCACTAGTAGCCTCAATTCCAGATCAGCAAGATCAAAAGAAGACTACCTCAGTGGCAGGTGTGTTTATTAGCCAAGAAGATGCTAATGCTTTTGTACAGCGTTTAAAGCAGGAGAATCCTGAACTAGGTAACAAGGTAAAAGTAGTGCCTGTATCTTTGGGGGAAGTTCATGAGCAAAATCAAAAGAATCGCACTGTTGCCAATGGTTTAAATTTTGCCTACATACCAAACCAACAACAGGTAAAGCAGGCACAAGCGATCTGGAACCAAAATGGTCAAGAAAAAAAGCCATTTCAGGGGGTACCGCTGTTTGTTGCCAAAGAAGCTAGCAACAGTGGATACCTAACTATTCAACAAAATGGGGTCTCTTCAATTCCGTTCTTTTTTAACAAAGAGCAATTACAGAATATAGTCAACCGCTATAAGCAGCAAGACCCTAACTCCCAGGTTAAGATAGAGGTAGTGCCTCTAGAGGGGGTTATTCAAACCTTACAGGAGAGCAATGATCAGCAGCTAGAGAAAATCGTACTAGTGCCATCCCAGGAATCCCTGAAATTTTTGCAAGGTCTGTCCCAAAATCAACTCCAACGTCCAAATCAATGATTATGGGTCAGGGGTCGGTGGTCTCGGGAAAAGAACTCTGGCAGTGGCGTCAAGATGCCTGCAAGTCTGCCGCCGAGGCAGGTGTACCTACAGCTGAAGTGGACTGGTTGCTAAAGGAGGTAGCTGAGCTTGACCCATTAGTGCTACGCTTGGAGTCATGGCAACAGTGTTCCTTGTTAGGGCAAGCCACTGAAAACTCAACTATTCAACTTTCCCAACCTCTACCTGTACTTACCCAACTGTGGCAAAGGCGTATCCATCAGCGATGCCCAGTTCAATACCTAGCTGGGGTCACTCCTTGGCGTAATTTCTCATTGAGAGTTTCCCCAGCTGTCCTGATTCCCCGTCCAGAAACTGAATCCCTGATTGATCTGGCGGTCAATGCTGTAGCTATGAGCTCTAAACCTGACTTATCATCAGGACACTGGGCGGATTTGGGGACTGGTAGTGGAGCGATCGCTTGTGGACTGGCAGAGGTATTTCCCCATGGGACAATTCATGCCGTTGATTGCACTGAAGAAGCCCTTGCGATTGCTCAACTTAATGCTCAACAGTTGGGCATGGCAGAAAAAATAAAGTTCTACCATGGTTCTTGGTATTCACCTCTAGAAGCCTTAAAAGGTCAGTTCAGTGGTATAGTGGCAAACCCACCTTATATACCTAGTAACTCCCTCAAACAGCTACAACCAGAAATCTACTACCATGAACCCCATATTGCCCTCGACGGCGGCAGGGATGGTCTAGACTGTATCCGACAGCTGATTGAAATATCTGGGGATTATCTGTGCCCCGGTGGTGTTTGGTTAATTGAAATGATGGCAGGACAAGCGGACAAGGTTGTTCAACTACTGCAAAACCAGGGCAGTTACTCTCAGATTCAGATATTTCCTGATTTAGCAGGTATTGACCGCTTTGCTCTAGCTTATAGAAAGTATGAAGTATAAACAAGGTATGCATCGATGCCAATAGGTAAAAAGCTTTGGATAATTTCAGCCAACGTTTACCTTTGACGTTATCGCTTCTACTTTTTAGTGTGCTGGTGAGCAATGACCCAAGTTTCTATGGCTACCCTGATTTCTGGGGCTCTCTCAGGTAAGCTGGTAAGTTTTCCAACAGATACAGTCCCAGCACTAGCAGTGCTACCGCACAAGTCAGAGTTGGTGTTTGAGGCAAAGCGCCGTCCTCAAGACAAACCTTTGATTTTGATGGGGGCATCCCCTAAGTCTCTTTGGCCATATGTTCAAGGTACTTCCGCACAGAGGTCGATTTGGGAACAGATGGCTCAGAAGTATTGGCCAGGAGCATTAACATTGGTGTTACCCGCTTCAGATAAAGTACCTAGCGTTATGAATCCTTCTGACCCGACTACGATTGGGGTGCGTGTGCCAGCTTCTAAGGTAGCGATCGCAATTTTGTCCAAGACTGGTCCGTTGGCAACTACCAGTGCTAATTACTCAGGCGAGCCACCTTTACAAACAATGGCAGCGGTTGAGGTGCAGTTTCCCGAGGTATTGACGCTCCAGCCAGCTGAGTTAGAAGCAATCAAACCAGACAAGATTGGCGTCCCGTCTACTGTTGCTAAATGGACAAGCAGTGGCTGGGAAATTTTGCGTGCTGGAGGGATTCAATTAGACGATTCAGGGTTTTAATAGTTCTACTCACCTTTGAAAAAAACTAGCTATCCTTAAAAAGATCTGACAAAAAAGTATGAAGTTTGAATTGTGAAGTATGAAGTTTGAATTGTGAAGGAATTCTGAATTGTGAAGGAATCCTGAAAACCTTCTATCGATTGGTTACTTGGCAACAGGTATTTTTTTTAGCCTGGTTGTGTACCCAACTCTATCCTTGTCGATTTCCAGCAGTATAAGCTTCAACCTTCATTCTTTATCCTTCAATTTTGTTAGGTGCGCTTTCCGTTGCGAATTAAATTCGCGCTTTGGTGCGCTTTCCAAGGCCGCGAGGGATTGCTCGCGGCCTTGGGTCGCACCTCTTTGGTGGGCACCTGTTGACTGACGTTTTTAGTGTGGCAAGACTTAATAAGCATGGGTGAGACGGATCTGATCTATTTGCTAGTAGGCATTGGGTTAGGAGTTATGGGGAGTCGCTTCAGGAAATTTTTAAAGGTGCGCTTTCCAAGGCCGCGAGGGATTGCTCGCGGCCTTGGGTCGCACCTCCATGAAAGCACAGACTCAAATACCTCTGGATGCCATCAAACTGATACTGATGCTGAAGACATCCAGCGTCTGAAACAGGAATTCAAGCAAAATCAATTGGCTTACCAAATGGCAATGGAAATGAGCCAGTTTAAAGCCGGATTTTTGGCACGAACTTCCCACGAGTTGCGATCGCCTCTGAGTCGGTTGATTGGTTTACATCAGTTGATTTTGTCGGATCTGTGTGAGTCTCCAGAAGAAGAGAGAGAATTTGTGCAGCAGGCTAACGCCTCTGCCCATACTATGGTTAAACTGCTTGATGAGGTGACTGCTGTAGCTAAAACTGAACACGGTACTAACGTTTTGGAGATTTGCTCAGTCTCTTTGAAGCAGCTGTTTGAAGACCTCTATCGTCTGACCCATTTGCAAGCTGCCAATCGCAATCTGCAGCTGGAAATAGTTCCACCTGACCCCCAAATTCACGTTTTAGTCGATCCACGGCGTTTTCGACAAGCATTAGTAATGATGGTGGATACTGGAATTACTCAGATCAACAGTGGTCAAATTAAAGTTTGGACTGCACTCTCCTCTAAATCTGAAACAGTTTCCATCTGGATTGATATGCCCTGTGCGATCAGCTGTTGGGCTGAAGCTGTTGATTTATTGCAATTACCTCTAGATCAATCAAAACAGCCCAGTGAAACGGTATCCACTTCATCTGGACTGACCTTGTTGATGATTCAAACACTCTTGGAAGTGATGCAGGGGCGTATAGAAGTATTAGCGGTCCCCAGTGAAGAAGCTGACAATGATGCCTCTGCTGAGAATCTTACCCGGTTTCATGTTTCTATACCCCAGGGGATTCCTGAGATTGTAGAGCCTTACTAGGGACTGGAGTAGCTAGAGGCTGATTGTACAATACCATTGTGGTACTGGAGTTCAGCTCAAAACCAATGCGTTCGTAAAAACTTTGTTGATGGGTGGTCATCAGATAAACTCTCTCTACTCGGCTCATCTGAGGATGAGAGAGTACTGTTTCCACTAGCTTACGCCCTAGCCCAGCCCCTCGATAGTCTGGGTGGATAACGACATCCCAAATGGTTGCCCGATAAATTCCATCAGAGGTCGCTCTGGCTAATCCAATCAGCTTCTGGTTATCCCAGACACTGATGACAGGATCACTCTTAGCGATCGCAACTTGCCAATCCTCGATTTTTCGGTCTTTTGCCCAAAAAGCACCTAGGTTAAACAATTTTTGTAGCTGGTAATAGTCGATTTTAGATTTGCGATCGCAAAACTGAATATGGCGGTAATCCATAGTTGCCAAAGTTCCTTCTGATTTTGTTAAACGTGCCTTGAAATTGACTTACTTTCCTGATGTTAGTCTGGAGTTTTAATGAAAACTGTTTAAGGGAAAATAGGGTTGAGAGCCTGTCCTATTGACTACTTTTAAGTACTAGAAACTAGACAATTTATCCTGATTAATTAACAATTTTAAATTGACAATTAATCAGGATTAAACGGGTTTGCAGATAGCTGTTAAAGATATCTCTATCGATAGGTTATCTCTGGCTTGACAAACCCAGGGAGCTGAATATTACAAAATGTTAAGATTATAACCTATTGTAATTATCTCGGTCAAATCCAATAACTGATAGTATGGGTGGTAGTATGGGCTATTGTTGTTCGATCACGACACCTGTGCACAACCACCTCTCACCCACCCCATCCAAACCCCATGCCCAATTGCCTAATCAGCGTTGGGAAATTGCCCCCCTCAAAACTGAACAAGCTAACCAACTCGCTCAAGCTAGAGGCATTTCCCCCCTAATCGCTCAACTCCTGATAAATCGGGGTATTGAAACCTCTGAACAAGCGGAGGTTTTCCTAAATCCCCTATCTCAGGTGATGCCTTCACCGATTGATGAATTTCCCGATTTGGCAATTAGTGTCGAAATGCTCACTGAAGCGATCGCAAATCAAGAAAAAATCGCTATCTGTGGAGACTACGATGCTGATGGCATGACCAGCACGGCTTTGTTACTCAGAGCATTGCGCTGGTTGGGGGCTGATGTAGATTACGCCATACCCAGCAGGATGACAGAGGGTTATGGCATCAATACACGGATTGTGGAAGAATTTGCGGAGGAAGGGGTGGGTGTGATTTTAACGGTTGATAATGGTATTGCGGCCCACGAACCTATTGCTAGAGCTGTAGAACTTGGAATAACGGTTATTGTGACTGACCACCATGACCTACCTCCAGAACTTCCAGACGCTGATGCCATTCTCAATCCTAAGCAACTGCCGGAAGAGTCACCCTACCGAAGTTTAGCTGGTGTAGGGATAGCTTACATTTTAGCTATCTGTCTAGCACAAGAACTGGGTCAAATCAAAGGCTTGACCCAACAGCTGTTAGAACTATTTACTCTGGGAACTATTGCGGATTTAGCCCCTTTAACCGGGATCAACCGACGTTGGTTAAAGCGAGGCTTAGGGTTATTGCCTCAATCTCAATTAGCAGGAGTTCAGGCATTAATCGAGATAACTGGGGTTAAAGATGACCAAAAATCCCTTAAGCCGGAGGATATTGGATTTAGACTAGGACCAAGAATTAACGCTATTGGTCGCTTATCGGATCCCCAAATTGTAATTGAACTGCTGACGACTACTGCACCGGAAGTAGCACTTGAGAGGGCAATGCAGTGTGAAGAAGTGAACCAACGGCGTCAGCAATTGTGTGCTGATATTGAACAAGATGCGATCGCATTTATTGAGGATACTGGACTAGATTGGGAACAGAAGCGGGTATTAGTGATTGTCCAACCGAATTGGCATCATGGAGTCATTGGCATTGTTGCCTCCAGATTAGTAGAGCGCTATGGTGTCCCAGTCTTTATTGGAACGTATGAAGACAACGACCAACAACACATTCGCGGTTCAGCACGAGGCATAACTGAATTCAATATTTTTGAAGCCTTAGAGTTCTGTAAAGACTTACTGGGTAAATATGGAGGACACAAAGCAGCTGGTGGATTTTCCCTACCTGCTGAGAACTTAAGTGACTTTGAACAATCCCTTAGCCGTTTTGCCCATCAATGTTTAAAACCTGAACACCTCAAACCTCTAGTTGCCATCGACGCTAGCCTAGAGTTGCCTCAAATTACTTCTAACCTCTACCAGCAATTAGATCTGCTTCACCCCTGTGGGATTGGCAATCGGGATCCTGTCTTTTGGAGTGCTAATGTCCAAATCCTTGAGCAACGAGTTGTTGGTAAAGGACACATTAAGCTTACCTTGAATCAGGACAATCAACCAGTCACGATTCAAGCTATTGCTTGGCGTTGGGGGGAATACTTCCCTTTACCTAAACGAGTAGATATTGCCTACAAGTTGCGAGAGCATAATTGGGAGGGCAACACGACCATTGAGTTAGAGTTAGTCGGTATTCGTCTACCCGTAGTGACTAGTCCCGTAGTTACTAGTAAAGTTACTACTACCTCAACCACAAAGAAAGCGGAATTTTATTACAATCAACGCCGCTACACCTGTAGCCTTTGGGAATCTTTAAACGAACTAAGAATTAGAAACCCAGAAGGGAAAGTCCTAGCGATTCAGAAAGGACAACGCATTGGACTTTTGGGTACTAAACGGGAAGATGCTAAAGAAGTTAATGTCACTAAACCTCCTTACTACCCCTTGATCAAAGCAGCAACTCGTGCGTTGGGACTCAGCTAACGAGTTGAAAGTTGAAAAGTTATAGGTTGCTGACGAGTTGAAAGTTAACAAGTCATAGGTTGCTGGCGAGTTGAAAGTTAACCAGTTACAGGTTGCAGGTTTTCTAGTGAACCTTGGCCAAAAGGCCACGCTACGCGAACAACCTTCAACCTTCAACCTTCAACCCCGTCACCTCCAACCCTCGATTAAAGATCGCCTCTAAGAGCATATAGGGCGAAAATGACAACTGGACCAGCAATCACAACAGCTGCCAGCATACTCAGCTGAGCAATCAATACCCAATCGATGTTACCTATAAAATCTAAAAAAGCTAAATACATGTGTTCTCCAGAATTAACCCAACAAAGCCGATGGTGACTAATCACAATCCATCGCTTAGATTTTACTGGGTAATGATCTGCTTTTTTTAAGTAAGTTTACAAAAATATACAAAACTCAATGGCAAGCCTGACTACACCGATCACGGGTGAAAACTCGCTAAGCTAGATATACTTTAAGCTTTTAGCTCTTTTTTCAAAGTTATGGCAACTTGGAGTTGTGTAAAGCAATGTGGGGCTTGCTGTCATCTTGACCCAGCTGAGCGTCCAGGATTAGAGGAATATCTTCTCCCAGAAGAGCTAGCGCTATATTTAAGTATGGTAGGTGAGGGGGGATGGTGTATAAATTTCGATCACACCACCCGTGAATGTCGTATTTATGCCCATCGACCTCGTTTCTGTCGGGTGGAACCTGAGGTATTTCAGGATATGTATGGGGTGGAGCCAGCAGATTTAAATGATTTTGCCATTGACTGCTGTTGGGAGCACATTGAAGCACTTTATGGAGATTGCTCTCTGGAAATGCTGCGCTTTGAGCGGGAAATATGGAGAGAATAGCGAAAATCGAAATTAACGAGTAACAAGTAACAAGTAACGAGTAAAAAGTAACAAGTAACAAGTAACGAGTAACAATGCGTGTAAAAATTTGTGGCATTACGAAACCGGAGCAAGGAGATGCGATCGCAAAATTGGGAGCAACAGCATTAGGCTTTATTTGTGTAGCAGGCTCTCCTCGTTACGTTACACCCCACCAAATTCGAGGGATGGTCAACCACTTGTCTGTATCAGTTGACCGCATTGGTGTGTTTGCTAATACCTCTACGGAAGAAATTACTGAAATTGTCGCCCTCTCAGGGATTAATGCCGTTCAGCTGCATAGTAATGAATCTCCAGAATTTTGCCAAGAGCTGCGCCAAGTTTTACCAGAAATTGAAATTATTAAAGCCTTAAGGATAAGAACTCCAGAATGTTTAAATCAGGCAAATAGTTATTTAAGTTGTGTAGATACACTATTACTAGATGCTTACCATCGAAAAATGTTGGGCGGTACTGGTAAAACCTTGGACTGGCAAAGGCTACAAGAATTTCGTCCCAGTATCCCTTGGTTACTAGCTGGTGGCTTGACACCAGATAATGTCTTAGATGCCCTAACGCTGCTGCAACCCAGTGGGATTGATTTATCCAGTGGTGTAGAGCGAACACCAGGTGATAAAGATTTAAAAAAAGTTACTCGGTTGTTCGAGAAATTAGGATCAAGAGTTTAAGGTTGAAAGTTTAAATTTAAATGTTTAATGTTAAGTGTTTAATGTTAAGTGTTTAATGTTAAAGGCTGAAGGGTTAATGTTAAAGGGTAAAGCTCAACAGTTAACAGTCAAGACTCAATACTCAACAAGGTTTGAGATGATTCCAATGGAATGGTAAAGTGGAATTGACTACCTTGATTTTTACCCTCAGACTTAGCCCAAATTTTTCCACCCATACCTTTAATAATCTGACGACAGATAGCTAGACCAAGACCTGTGCCACCAACGGTGCGTCGGAGTGAATCTTCCTCTTGATAAAAACTCTCAAATATTGCGTCTAGCTGACTGGGTTCAATGCCCCTACCTGTATCAGCTACAATTAATTCTAGCATGGGATTACGGCGGCGATTCTTTGTTACAAATCCCATCGACTCAGCTTGAGTTTCATTGATTTGGGCTTGGATAGTGATTTTACCCCCTGGCTCAGTAAACTTACAGGCATTGTCTAGGAGTTTGGTTAAGACTTCTACCAACCCTTCACCATCTGCTTGGACTGTTGGTAAGACAAAGGGTAGTTCAACGTTGATTTCTGGTAGAGTCTCTGGTGACCAAATCGATCTCAGAGCAGAAAGAGCCAAGTCTAGGACTTCGATAATCTGGATGGATTCCGGGTAACGACAGATCTGACCACTTTCTAACTTAGAGAGAGTGAGGAAATCTTGAATCAGTTTACGCATGCGCTCGGCATCGGTTAACGCCGTATCAAGCATAATTTGCCGAAACTCCGTTGGCATTTCTGGTTCACTCTCTAAACTTTCTAGGCACACTCGAATAGTTGATAAGGGAGTTCGTAATTCATGACCAACGATAGCAATCAGATTATTGCGGGTTCGTTCTAGGGCTTCTAGTTGGTTATGGAGTTCACTTAAGTCAGTATAAGCTTGGGCTTGATTCAAGGCTACCCCAGCTTGAGTTGCGATCGCTTCTAGTAAATTAATGTCGTCTTCGAGCCATCGATAGGGTTCCGAACCGCCATGGTGAAGTTCGAGCATCCCCAGCAGTGTTCCTTGATAGTGTATTGGTACCAGTAACCAAGATCGAATCTGCCAACGCTGAATAGTTGTCCTGAAAGCTCGATTATTGTGTAAGTTGGGAGACTCAGTGACATCAGCAATGGCAATAGCTCGTTCCTGAGCTAGAGCGACTTGAATCAGAGGATTATCTGCTAACGACCACATTTGTCCAGTTAGGGACGGTAAACCAGAAGCAACGGATTCATACTCAATTTTTGCTTGCTGGTCACTAGGACTACAGCGATAAAGCAGGCAACGGCAAGACTTAAAGGTGTTTCCTAACTCCTTTACTGTCGCTGCTAGAACATCTTGGGGATTGAGGGAGCGACGGATGGTGGCGGTGATGGCATTAATCAGACGCTCCTTGCGTTCTTTGGTGGTCAGGACTCGATAAGCTTTCAGGAGCTTATATTGACTAGCTTGCAGATAAGTTACCAGCCGCTGAGCAAAAATACTAATATCAATCCCTGCACTCGTCAGCAACAATGTTTGCTCTGGGAGCTCTGTGGTCAAACCATAGTGCTGCCATACCTGCTCAACTTTTGGGGCTAGTTCTGGTCGATAACTAGCAATCCGTCCCAGTAACAGTCGAGCAGCATGAATAGTAACCCGGGGGTCAAAGGACCAAAATCCCTCAAACCTGCGCGCCTGATCGATCGAAATTGCTGGTGTCAGTTGTTCTCGACAAATTAGGCAAGCTGTATACTTCTGCGCCAAAATCACCAGGTGCCACTCTTGGGCAAGACCATCATTTGGGTCTAAGAAGATAGTTTCTAAGGAGTCTTCAACCACAGCAAAGCCAGACTCGGATTCTGGTGCCGCCAGCACATAAACTTGGTTTGTACGTTGGGCAATTCGCTGATAGCGGTGGACTTCCTGACGATAAAACTTCTCATGCTGGAAATTGGCAATCACCAAGGGAGAGTCATCCACTGCTAGCACGAGGTCTTCCATGGCATGAGAAAGAGCTGTCAAGGAAGATTTGAAGTACATTTGACAGCGCAGATGTGGTAGCTCTTGCAGTAAATCCCCCAGTAACGAATTCGGATTATTCACCTAGAAATCCCTCCCTAATTAGTCCCACTCCACCCATGAGGGGGATAGTTTTACCTCAACAAACTCTTTTGATCAAACCAACCCTTTTGATCAAACCAACCCTTTTGATCAAGGGATTATTTATTAGTTGTTAGCTGTTAGCTTTTGGAATTTTGAATATTCACTACTGAGTTGATCTGGTACCGTTGCCCCAGAAAGCTCAGCCTGACCCAAATCTACATCACACAGAGTAACTCGTCTCAAGTCTACCTGACTCAAAATTGCTCCACTCAAGTTTGCTTGAGAAAGGTCAGCATCACACAGATTTGCCCTAGTCAAGTCTGCCTGGTGCAGACAAGCACCAGTCAAGTTAGCCCCTCTTAAGTCAGCGTAGCGTAGGTCTGCCCTGGTTAAATTAGCTCCTCGCAAATCGGTATCCTGAAGAACGGTTAATCTTAAATCGGCTCGGGTTAGAATAGCTTGGCGCAGATTTACTCTAGTCAGATTCGCCCGAATCATAAATGCCTGACTCAAGTTAGCCTGCACCAGAGAGGTTTTTTTCAAATTAGTTCGCCACAGTTTCGCTCCAGTCAGATTTGCCTGATTAAGGTTGACTTCCTGTAAAACCGCGAGACTCAGGTTGGCATCAGCTAGGTTGACTCGTCTGAAAATTACTCCAGTCAGATTGACTTCACTCAAGTTGATTTGCTGGAGATCTACTCCACGAAAATCCCTCTCACCTGCTGAATAACGCTCTAGAAGCTCATTAGTATCCATTTGGGGTATCCATAGCTGGCAGCTGCGCCAACATGACATAGTGTTACTTTTAATGTAACATAATGTTAAGAATACTTTTTGTATGTAAAGGATTATGTTATATTTGGAGGTTTTATCCGGAGATAAGCTATTCTTATCGGTGCCTGCAATGAATTGGTGATATAATGTCAAGCTTACCCGAACGGGTAAGTGTCGGCTTCAAGCTAACCCTAGCTATTCCTTGTGCTTTTAACCTCCCGTAAAGTCTTTGCTGACTTGGTGTGGGATGCCACAATAGAGATCCAACTGAAGATCTAAGAGCAGTTTTCAGCATTGATAGGCCAATAGCTGATTTGGGGGTAAGCTCAGAATAAGCTGTTGCTGTAACCAACGCTATGGTCTATGGATTTTAAAACTGCGTTCACCAGATCGAATGTTGCTCTGATGATTATCATCAATCTGTTGTGATTAGCCGTTCTGATAAGGAAAAATTGCCGTGGAAGCTGGGAATCAGCAAAGGATTTTAGGCTATTTCATTGAAGAAGCGAAAGAACACCTGGAAACCATTGAACAGGGACTGTTAAATCTGGGCTCAGTGGTCAATGAACCAGAGACGGTTAATGAATTGTTTCGCGCTGCTCATTCTGTTAAAGGCGGGGCGGCCATGTTGGGGTTTACAAGTATTCAAAAGACTGCCCATCGTTTAGAGGATTCTTTCAAAGTACTTCAAGAGAATAAGATTCAGGTTGATCAACAGCTGGAGACTCTGTTTTTAAAGAGTTATGATACCCTCAAAGCGTTGATTGATCTGTTGGAAGGACCGTTTGGGTTTGAGCAAAGTCAAGCAGAAAAAACTCTAAAAGCAGCTGAGCCAGGCTTTGAACAATTGCAGAGTTATCTCAAAACTTTGGTCAGTGGTCAGAGTGAATCAGCAGCCGCAATCGCTTCTAGCTCTGCTGGTGCTGAAAAAGCAATTCGTTCTGATCAAGTTTCGACTAGCAAAGCGTCTTCTTCAGCAAAAGGTAAATTTCCCCCAGACTTTGGACCGAAGGTGATTAGCCTGCTTAAAGAAATGCTAGAGCTGTTTAAACAATCTTCCACACCAACCAATCGCCAAAAACTTCAAAAGCTTTGTAAGCGTCTGGCTCAACTGGGGGCTGGGATTGGTAGTTGGCATAAATTAGTGGGAGTTTGCCATAAAGCGATCGCAAATCCTCAAAACTCCTATATCCAGTTAGCACCATTAGTGATCAAAGAACTCAAGGAAGCCAGTGACCAGTTGCAAGCAGCACAGGGTAATCTAGACGAGTTGCGAAAGGCAGCGGCTGCGATCGCTCCGAGTTCAGCACTGCAAAAACTAGCAGCTGTAGGATCTACTGGGCCAAACCGAACCACTAAGGGTAACGAAATTACGATTGTGCTAGAACCAAAAGCCGCCGCCAAGGTACTCATCCAAGCCTTTGATAAACGCCAGCTGTCAAAACTGATTAAGTTACTGATTCCAGCAACTCGTGCTTCTTCCTAGCCCAACAAGCTGGGTTTTTTGATTAACGTCCTAAGTGCCGTGATGCCAGCTGGATGGCATCATAAATATCCACATCCCCATCCCCATCAGCATCTAGAAAGCCAGTGAGTACAGAATTAGAACCAAGGGGATTCTGAATATTGGTGCCACTCTTGAGGAAATTCAATACCACGGGGACTAGGGTGGGTAGCATAGCTTGGATGATACCAGCATTAATGCCTGTCTTGCTAGTAATTTCTCCAACAAGCTCCTGGATCTGAGGCGCACTAAAGAGCATATTGACCACTTGAGAACTAGCACCAATGCCACCAAATTGATTAACTAGTGCTTGTACCTGCTCATCTCCTTCATTTGTGCGCTTTTGTTGGAGCGCTGAACGCACATACTTACCTACAATTGAGGTAGCAGATTGCACGGCTGAGGGCTGTGTTTGATAGGCACCACTCAACTGCTGTACCGTGTTCAGAATATCCCCTAGCTGACTAGAACTAGCTTGTTGTGTAGGACTATTAATGGCACTGAGAATAGTATTGAATAAGCTCATTGTTTTTTAACGGATTTAAACAGTTACATTTAATCAGTTCTTTCCCAAATCAATCATGAATGACTGATTGATTATAGTTCCCTACTATAACTTATGGCTGACTAGTTAACGTGAACTCCCCTCAACTAGACCCTTCGAGTTAGTTGCTGCTTCGAGTCTCTTTCGCTGTTACCTCCATCCACTCTTATTACAAGTCTTAGACAGCGTCTCGGGCTGAGGAGATGGGGGAATTCTTGCCGGATATTCTAACATTAATAATTAAAACCTATCCTATCTTCCATGCCCCTGCCACGTCTACTAACCCTAATTATTGGTCTCATTATTATTCTGGGGCTAATGCTTTGGTTGATTAATGGTATATACCAACTATATATCCAAATTTCCTTTACTGCTCCGGTACTGGCTAATTTAGTGCTGCTGTTGGCGATTACCTTGCTAGGGCTACTAATATGGGCCTTAATCTACACCATGGGGTTATTTGGTAAATCCCGGAAACGGCCAGGTAAAGGTCGTCTGGAACCTAAAGCCCCGGAAGTGAAAACCGAAGCAGCAGAAGAAACCCTTAAAGCAGTAAGGCAACAGGTCAAACAGATTCAGGATGAAGTGTCACGACAAGCGATGCTGCGTCGCTCTGAGGAAATTGAAGCTATCCTCTCCCGTGGGGAACTGTTAGTGGTAGTTTTTGGTACTGGTTCAGCGGGCAAAACCTCTCTAGTCAATGCTTTGATTGGTCGGATCGTGGGTGAAGTCGGTGCCCCCATGGGAACGACGGAGGTTGGAGAAACCTACAAACTAAAGCTGAAGGGATTAGAACGCCCGATTCTGATTACTGATACACCAGGAATTTTAGAATCTGGTGTGGTTGGCACTCAGCGAGAGCAATGGGCACGACATCTAGCAACGGAAGCGGATTTGTTGTTGTTCGTGGTGGATAACGATTTACGACACTCAGAGTATGATCCATTCCAAAAATTGGCACAGATTGGAAAGCGATCGCTTCTGGTCTTCAATAAAATTGACTTGTACACGGAACAAGACTCAGAGAGGATTCTAGCACGATTGCGCCACCGAGTAAGGAGTTTTATTGCTGGTTCAGATGTAGTTGCGATCGCAGCCAATCCCCAGCCTGTTACCCTAGAAAATGGTCAACTTTGCCAACCTGAACCAGAAATTTTGCCTTTAATCCGTCGCTTAGCTGCTGTATTAAGAGCAGAGGGAGAAGAGTTGATTGCTGATAACATACTGCTACAATCCCAACGCTTAGGCCAAGAAACTCGACACATCCTCGACAAGCAGCGCAGGCGAGAAGCAGAGAAAGTTGTGGAACGGTTCCAGTGGATTGGAGCCAGTGTAATTTCTCTGACTCCCTTACCCGTGGTGGATTTGTTAGCAACTGCAGCAGTTAATGCCCAAATGGTGGTGGAAATTGGCAAAATCTACGGCTGTGAACTGAATATGGAACGGGGTAGGGAATTAGCCCTATCCTTGGGAAAAACCTTAGCTAGTTTGGGTATTGTCAAGGGAGCGATTCAAATCCTTAGCACTACACTAAGACTGAATCTTGCCACCTATGTTGTCGGCAAAGCCATTCAGGGTGTAACCGCTGCTTATCTGATCCGAATTGCTGGGAAAAGCTTTATTGAATACTTCCGCAATGACCAAGACTGGGGAGATGGAGGGATGAGTGAAGTGGTGCAAAAGCAGTTTCAGTTAAACCAGCGGGATGAGTTTATTAAAGCCTTTGTCAGTGAAGCGATCGCAAAAGTAGTCCAACCTCTGACTGGTAAACCAGAAGCCCAATCACCAATGAATGAAAGGGACGAAACTAAGGACAAATGAAGCAAATCCTAAATCTCCGCCATTATGGCTATCAAATCGACTCACATTCGTGTTTAATGAAATAGAGTAGATTCAATGTTTTCTCCAGTCCCCCATGCCCCTCACATCAATGGGGGATTTCTTTTTATCTATTGTTTTCTATATCGTTTTCTCAAGGAGAGCGATCGAGTACCTATAGTCAAAGCACTAGGTAGCAAGTTTAACCCTGCCCCGATGTACAGCATGGAGCAACCTGTCGATGGAGTCTCTCTCTTCGGAGGTGAGTGAATCTTGCAATAGAGCTGACATCAATCCATATCGATCAGCAAGAGTAATTCTGCCAGAGCTGCTAACTTTAGCAAATAGTTCTGGTATAGCACCGGGAATAAGATGAGCTGGAGCAAACATTAGACTAGAGGGTAATGCCTATTGTTTATATTTGTAACCTTTTTCCGGAGCTTGGGGATGTGGGGCGATACCCCTTGTGATATCACCTCTGGTTGGGTACCCACTTCCTACTCCCACTAAGCTTGGTGAATTCTTCTAAGGACCCTACTACTGAGCCAAGAGTGCTTTAGCCTTTTGCCACAGAGCCTCCAACTCATCTAAGGTGTAATCAGACAGTGGGCGCTCAGCCAATGCTTCCACTTGCGCTAACCTTTCAATAAACCGTCCTTGGGTTCCCTGCAAAGCAGCTGAAGGGTCAAGGTCATACCAACGCGCTATATTAATCAGAGTAAACAGTACGTCTCCCAATTCTGCTTCCTGGTGGGCTTTATCCTCCTGTTCAAGTGCTTGTTCAAACTCTGCCAATTCTTCGTGAAACTTATCCCAAACTCCCTCAACATTATCCCACTCAAACCCACCACTAGCGGCTTTTTTCGATATCTTCATCCCAGCCATTAGAGGGGGAAGGGTTTTACTATAGCGACTCAGTTTAGGACTCAATAATTGCTTATCCGCAACGGTTTCTCCTTTCTCTGCTGCCTTAATGTCCTCCCAGTTTTGACGCACCTCCTCGACATTATCAACCTGGACATCACCGAACACATGGGGATGACGGCGGATTAGCTTTTGAGTAATCCCCTGAGCTACCTCGGTCAACGTAAACTGACCTTGCTCACTACTAATCTGAGCTTGTAGAACTACCTGCAATAACAAATCACCCAACTCCTCTGCGATCGCATTTTGATTCTCACTCCGAATCGCATCTACTACTTCATAAGCTTCTTCAATCACATAAGGAATTAGGGATTGAGGGGTCTGAGCCAAATCCCAAGGACAACCACCCTCAGGCGATCGCAATCTGGCTACTACATCAATCAACTCTTGCAAAGCGGCCAACATCGACACCTGATCAACTGGCTGAGCTTGTTCCGGGGAACTAGACATAAAACCGAAAAGCGAAACGCCACTTAATTAGTCTTAGCGAAATCTACCACTAATGCCAAATTTTAACCAGCTAGTGATACTGGAAAACTCGATAACATCTAACTCCTCTTGCCTTTGCGTGCTTTGGGTCTTTGTGGTTTAGTCTTACCCGCACCCCTGCCCTTGCTCCTCCCTTGCTTGGGAGACCATAACCCCGTGATCCCACTTTTTTTAAACTGCTTATAAGCCGAACTTCCCCAATCACTGACAAAATGCGCGATCGCACCCAACTCCAATCCCACCACACAGGCCATCAACCAGGTACGATATTCCCACACCCTACCACCCAGCCCTTGAATCAGCTCCAGCCAACGATCTGGTTCATCCTGGAATAGCTGAAACACCAGCAATCCCACACCCCCAAACAATACGATCCAATTCGCTAGATAAAGCAGTCGCAAAATCGTCCCAATCACTGGTCCATGAGAAAAAATAGAACGGTGAGGCACCATCCTCTGATAAGGAATCCAAATCCAGCGCAACCAGCCCCAACGCTTAAAGGGTCGAGAGTATAGATCCAAATCAGGGCTAAACATCAAGCCACCGAACAGGAAGCCTCCAGCTACAATCAAGGTCAAATCACTACTCCGGGTTACTACCAAGCTCAAAACCGTGACTACTGGCAAACTCCACAAGGTTATGCGATCATGTATATAGCCAGAGGACATATTTTTTATAGTTGTTGTCGTCTTTGGAAAAATATGCTATAGTAAATAAGTATTGCATACGGGCGGTTAGCTCAGCGGTAGAGCGCCTGCCTTACAAGCAGGACGTCACTGGTTCGAATCCAGTACTGCCCATGTCCGTTGAATGCCAAGGTTAAACTTTAACGCTAAACTCGGAATTGGTAGCGGTTAAGCCTAGAGCCCTAAGGAATTTCGATTTTACCGACGTGATCGGATTGGCACCCGTGATTTATCGTTGGCATAACACAGGAGTTTAGGAATAAATTCGTCAACGAATATTTTTTTTCTTCTGTTGTCGGGAATCCCTGTATTGATGCAGTCGCTCATAGGGAGGGGCTACATCAATACAATGGAAAGCCATTTTCATAAAAATGGCTTGTAGCGATCGTAAGCATATGCTTACGATCGCTACAAGTGTTTGTTAGTAAGCAAAAGGCGCGGTTATTTTCTAAAAATTTATCATAGCCACACTGGGAGAGCCATTTTCCTTCAGCTGTTTGTAGTCTTGAAGTTGCTTTTGCAGATCAACATGCAGGTGATCAATCTCCTCTTTTTCCAGGATTTCTAATAGGGCTAGATTCAAGCTTTGCTGGGCAGACAAGTATAGGTTGGGATCAATCACAAATACGCTAATTTTAATCACCCGAGCATTCTCTTCAATGTGAGAAAATAAAACTATTTTTTTGGTCTTGTGCAAGCCATCAATATAGGTAATTTTTTCTTCAATAGACTGACAAATTCGGCTAGTTTTTTGCGCGGAAATACCATCAACTTTCAGAGTTAAATTTATGCCCCACTCAAAGGTATCGCCAGTCTTCTGGGACCAATTTTCCACAACGCCAGCAATCATTTTAGAATTGGGAACTTTTTTGATAGAACCCCACTCAGTCAGACGAAGCTGTGTACTTCTCAGACCAATACTGACGATCTGAACAAAACCATTGACTCCGTCAACTCCTACCCAGTCACCGGGTTTATAGAGACCATCAGCGTAGATAATCACCGTACAAAACCAGTCATAGATAATGTCTTTCAATAACAAACCTAAGGCGACACCTGCGCCACCGACTAGACCGATCAGTGCACCGGCAGATGCCCCTAACAAAATCTCACTGGCTTTAATCACAGCAATCAGGATTGCTGCTGTCTGAAAAAGCCTTGGGAAGTAGGGGACAAACAAATCGTCCAGTTCAGTTTCAGTGTGTGCCGCCAATCCGGCTAGCACCTCCCCCAGTAGTGGAGCAGCACGGTAAAGAATATAGGTAACAATGAACAGAGCGCTGACAAAGAGAATCTCGGGGATTTTCTGATTCTGTTCAGGACTAAGATGCCTTGCCACAACACTATGTACTAGCCATAGTCCAGCCAGCCAAATTAGCCAGCCTAATGGTGCCCTCAGAATCTTAATAAACTCATCGTCTAGGGTGCTTTCTGTAGCACTAGTCAGACGCTCGATTCTGTGAATGATTATTGAAGTGAACAAACCTCGACATATTTGGGTGACCAGGAGGATGATCACCATAATAACTATCGTGGAAAGAGGGATGTTGCCGAGCTGGAAGTCGGAATCAAATATCCTTTCTTTGATTAGGTTGATAAGGTTTTCCATAGTTTTGACTAAAATAGAACAGCAGAGAGCTCCATCTGCCTAGTTGCACGGGTTTTTAAACTTAGATATTGCACTAGGACAAAACTAGTTAATAATAGGTAAAGTTGGCTCGAATAGCAGGTGAGTTAAAGACTAGTGATTAGTTACTGTGTTTAGCTAATAACTAGTCGAGGTTTTCTCAATGTAGATAATAATTTTTGTTTCATGAATCCTAACTAAGAAGTTATTAGCTTTTATTTAAAGGTAAGACATCTCAGTATAATCTAAAAAACTCAACACCAACTATAGTAATAATACTGATCATAAATGTATTATCAATTAACGTAGTAATTGCTTAAGTAAGAGGACTTAGAAACTAGGATTAAAGGAATCAAGAATCGAGCTATAGCAAAGGGAACAGGGAACAGGGAGTAGGGAGTAGGGAGTAGGGAGTAGGGAGTAGGGAATAAAAAATATCACAATTTGTACACGGATTGCTAGACTGAAATAAGTAATGATTTACCTCTTAACCATTCAAAATATAACACCATCAACTAACCTATCGAATCTCCATAGTTTTAACCTGAAATTAAGTAATTAATATCTCAAGCAACTCTTAGTAGTTATTACTTAATTATTGTCTCGACTATCAGTTTATATCTAACTCAGCTAAAATTTATAATTTTTACGGCAAACTAACTAAAACTTTAACTATATCAAGCTTGGATAAAAAAAAATATGATGATAGAAAATTCGATAGTTTATCCCTTGATCTACAAGGGAAAAGGGAACAGGGAACAGGGAACAGGGAAAGATAGGCAGGCGTGGTAGGTGTTTAAAGCGTGGTAAACATGGTAAGTGTGGGGCCCGGGGAGCAACTGGCGTCCTTTCCACGGGGCTTTAGTAAAGCGCATGGCTTACCAGCAGGACGTCACTGGCTCGAATCAAGTACTGCCCATGTCTGTTGAATGCCAAGGTTATTGGTAGCAGTGTTGCTACCGTTCTTGAGTAATTGGCAGCATATTCCACAAGAAGCACCGATTCCTAACGTGATTCCTAAAGTAGTGAGTCATCGGTAGCTTTTTAGTGATGATGTTTACTTATGCTGTTTTGTGGCTCCGAATGTACGGTGGTGGCTAACTTGGGCACCAGAGTTCCATGAGTAACTGAATTACGAACCTTCCTGCCAACCTTCAATAGCTGCGAAGAAAACGTTCACCAAGGGATGATCTACCGCCTCTTTAAATGCCTCTGTTCCCCCCGTTTTTAGAACATTAATCATCCTTTGTTTTAGGGTGGGTTTATCTTCAATCTGATCCACCGCCTTAGCCACCACTGCCATTTTTTCAGCATTGGTTGAAGTGGGGTTAGTTTGGGACAGTTGCTCTAAAAGCTGTTGAATTTCTGCTGCTGCCTCAGTTAAATTATGGTCTTTGGAATAGTCGTTGAACGTACCACCGTGCTGATCTCTATTAGCGAAGCCACCACCAAAGTTGGCACCACGGAGGTCATTGTTAATTGGCTGCTCAGACATAGTGTTTCCCTCATTGTGATAATTTTCTACATAAAAACTCGGACGGTTCAACGCTCTTTCTAGGTGTCTAGTTAAAAAAACAATTAGATTATATTGTTCTTGAATCAAACGTAGCAAAGCATCTTGATATAAAGATTTAAGGTTTTGTTTCGGTTGAAGGTTTTCCTTTGGCTTCCAGGTGCTACTCAGAGATTGCTCCCTCAACTTTGATTGCTCACTCCATGGAAGCGATTGGATAGTTTTCTTGATAGTTCTAAAGAATTCGACAATAGCTTCTTCTCTTTGATAGGTTGAACTTCCAGAATCCTCAAAACTTCTGGGTATTGAATAGGTAATAGTGTGATCTCTGAGAAACTGTTCAAGACTAGAAAAAGCAATAATATGTTGTTCGTAGGAAAGACTCCTCCTTTTTTCTAGAAAGCGATCGCATAACTCAATTACTGCGCTATACACTTTGTCTGGTAAATTTTGGACAAAGTACCTTGTAAATTCTTCGTCTGTCATAGCTTCCCTCTCATCAGTTCAGCAACTTGTTTTTAAGATGTTCAATAGTTTAATCTTTTCAAGATTTTTCCATATATTTTCATTCCTTTTTAAAAATCTAAATTTCCGGAAAAATTGAACGTTTATACTTCTTTTATCTTTAAGCCTTGTGGCGGCACAACTGCTTTATAGATAAGGAGCATTTTTTTAGGATAAAAATAGTTTCTGAGGTCTCTTATTATTAGGAATTGGTAGCATACCCATGTTTAACGAATAACTAACTAAATTTTTAACTAGATAAAGCTTGGATGAAAAAAACTATGATGAGAGAAAATTCGATAGTTTATCCCTTTATCCACAATGGATATCATCTATAGCATTTACAAGGGAACAGGGAACAGGGAACAGGGAACAGGGAACAGCGCTACTCCCTACTCCCTACTTCCTAAAACCTAGGAAGAGGTACCTCACCCTTCACTTTTCACCCTTCTAGGCATAAACTTTCTGATAATAAGCTTGATACTCTTGGGATAGCAATGGTTGCCACCAATCTCGATTGCTCAGATACCACTCAATGGTTTTACGTAGTCCACCTGCTAAGGTTTCCGTTGGTACCCAACCCAGTTCAGTTTTAATTTTAGTGGCATCAATAGCATAGCGACGGTCATGGCCTGGGCGGTCTTTGACAAAGGTAATTAACTGTTGCGCTGGAGCGACCGGTAGATCAGGGGCTAATTCATTCATCAGCTCGCAAATCTGGTGAACTAGGTCAAGGTTTTTGACTTCGTTATTGCCACCAATGTTATAGGTTTCTCCTGGTTGACCTTTGTGAATCACTACATCTAAAGCACGGCAATGATCACCGACATAGAGCCAATCTCGAATATTTTGTCCATCCCCGTAGACTGGTAGAGATTTGCCCAACAGGATGTTGATGCACATCAGGGGAATTAATTTTTCTGGAAAATGGTAGGGTCCGTAGTTATTGGAGCAATTAGTGATAATAGTGGGGACCCCATAGGTATGGTAATAAGCCCGAGCAAGATGGTCACTGCCAGCTTTGGAAGCAGAATAGGGACTGTTGGGGGCATAGGGTGTAGTTTCACAGAAGGCTGGGTCATCAGCACTTAGACTGCCATACACTTCATCCGTGGAAACATGGAGGAAGCGATAATCCGTTGGTTGTCCTAGATTTTGCCATTTTTGCCGGAAGGACTCTAGTAGGGTGAAGGAACCGACCACATTAGTGCGGATAAAAGCATCGGGTCCTAAAATGGAGCGGTCAACATGGGATTCAGCAGCAAAATGGGCGACAGTGTCAATGGTTTCTTCCTGGAGCAGGCGGTCTACTAGAGTGCGATCGCATATGTCTCCCTGGACAAACCGCAAATTTGCTTTCTCTTCCAGACCGGCCAGATTCTGCCGGTTGCCAGCATAGGTCAGAGCATCCAGTACCACCACGCGATCGCCTGGGTACTGTTCACACCAGTGATGAACAAAATTCGAGCCAATAAATCCTGCACCACCTGTTACTAGTAATTGGCGAGGTTCTCTAGTAGTCAAGGATTTTTGTTCAGAAGAATTCATGATTAGTTTGAGTGGATTAGTGCTTCAGTGGGTTAGTAGAAAAGCTCAGGTAGTGACAAGCTAATTTGAAATTTTACAGGGGTTAGGTTTTAGGGGTTAGGTATTAGGTAAAATTGCCCTTGCGGGATGGATTTATTAAAACTATCATTGACGAAGTATGCGTGAAAATTGTTTCAATTGCTGGGAAATACAAATGACTCCGATGCGCTTATTTTACCCAACATCTAAAACCTAAAACCTAAAACCCAATACCTATCTAGGTTTGAGCTTTGTTGTCACCCCGTGAGCTAGAAAAGTCAGCTGACCGCTGACCGCTAAATGCTTACCTTAAGTTAGTTCAACTTGTGAGTCATCACCAATCATGAATCGTAAGGCTTTTGGATGTTGGGGTGCAGCTTTAACTTGAGCTCTTTCTCCAATTAAACTATCAACAATTCGTTGATGAATTCCCGTTAATTTAGCACCTTTTAGAATCACGCTATTATCAATGTCAGCATCTACTAGAGTAGCTTGGTCAGCAATGCTAGTATATGGACCAATAAAGCAGTTTTCTAGATGGCAGTTTTCACCAATGGTAACTGGACCACGAATGGTACAATTAGTAATATAAGACCCCTTACCAATCTGTACCCGTCCGCTAATTTGACTTTCGGAGTCAATTTCACCATCAACATCAGATTCTAGACAAGTATCTAAAATAATCTGGTTAGCAGCTAGTAAGTCATCTTTTTTCCCAGTATCCAGCCACCAACCTTTGAGTTTAAAAGCTTCTACATTTTTTTGCTGATCAATCAAGTATTGAATCGCATCGGTAATTTCCAGTTCTCCTCTAGCAGAAGGCTGAATGTTAGCAATTGCTTGATGGATAATAGGAGAAAATAAGTAAACACCTACCAGTGCTAGATTAGAAGGAGGAACTTTCGGTTTTTCTACTAGCTGCAACACTCGGCCAAATTCATCGACTTTGGCAACACCAAAGGCAGTAGGATTTTCTACTTCCCTTAGCAGGGTGAGGGCATCCAGATTTTTGTTCTGGAAATTCTCTACAAATAAGTTCAGCTCACTTTGAACCAAGTTGTCTCCCAAGTACATTACAAAGGGAGAATCTCCGAGAAAGGGTTGGGCCACTTTAACGGCGTGGGCAAGTCCTAAGGGTTGGTCTTGGAGGATATAGGTAATGTTGGCTCCGAAGCGATCGCCATTTCCGGTTTTAGCCTTAACTTCTTCCCCAGTTTCAGGACTAATAATAATACCGATATCAGTAATACCAGCAGCGATAATGGCTTCAAGCCCATACCACAAAATTGGTTTATTAGCAACAGGTACTAACTGTTTGGCACCAGTATAAGTTAGGGGACGTAAACGAGTGCCTTTTCCCCCAGAAAGAATTAGTGCTTTCATAAGTTATATGAAATCCTCACTATAAAGTCTGAAATATGAAATATGAATTATTAAAGTTGAAAGTTGAACGCGATCGACGCGCGTCCCGCTTTCAGCGAACGCATGGCCTATTGGCCAAGGTTAGCAGGTTGAACTTGAACTATAGCGCTTCTCTATAGTAATCAGGTACACAGGATTTTTTTCCAATTCCCGATTCCCGATTCCCTACTCGCTACTCCCTACTCGCTACTCCCTACTCGCTACTCCCTACTCGCTACTCCCTACTCCCGATTCCCAAGCTTTTGATAAAGTTCTGCTAGCATTTGCCTCAAAGATTGACGCCAATGGGGCGGATAGCTTCCCAAGGTTTGGGATATTTTCTGGTTTGAGAGAACTGAGTAAGCTGGACGCTGGGCAGGAGTGGGGTATTCTGGGGTAGTAATTGGGACAACTCGCTGCAATTTTAAGGGAAAGCCCAAGAGTTTGGCTTCTTCAAAGATGGCAACGGCAAAGTCATACCAACTAGTGACACCACTGTTGGTGAAGTTATAGATTCCTCCTACCATTGGATTAGAATCCATTCCTTGCAAAAGTTGAGTAATAGTTACTGCTATATCCTTAGCCCAGGTAGGAGTACCCACTTGATCCGCTACCACCCGAAGCTCTTCTCGCTCAGCCCCCAGTCGTAACATGGTTTTGACAAAGTTGCCATGACCACGAGTACCGTAAACCCAAGCAGTCCTAAGAATTAGATTGCGATCGCATTTTTGCTGTACTCCTTCTTCCCCTTGCAGTTTCGACTTACCATAGGAACCGATGGGGTTAGGAGTGTCTTGCTCCGTATAAGGAGTATTTTTTTTGCCATCGAATACATAGTCAGTGGAAATATGGAGCAGGATGGCTCCTAAATTCTGAGCTTCCTCTGCAATGATGGTCGGAGCAACAGCATTAATCGATTTAGCCAATGCCAGTTCTGTCTCTGCTTTATCCACAGCTGTGTAAGCCGCTGCATTGACAATCACGTCAGGCTTAATCTGATCAATTACCTGACGAATACTCTCCGGCTCAGCTAAGTCCATATCCGAGCGCCCCACACCGATTACTTGGCCTACGGAACTCAGAGTATGTTGCAACTCTTGACCCACTTGTCCAGTGATGCCAGTGAGTAAGATTTTTTTCATGAAAAAACCTCGGCTGTTTTGAAAGACTTACCCGCTTGATCTTTAGCCGACAGACTGGGAGAGTCGGTCAGAGGCCAATGAATGGCTAGGTCAGGGTCATTCCACAAAATAGTCCGCTCGTGATCAGGAGCGTAGAAGTCGGTAGTCTTATATAAAACTTCAGCGAATTCAGAGACCACCAGGAATCCGTGAGCGAATCCAGCCGGAATCCAGATTTGTTGTTTATTTTCTGCACTCAGCAAACAACTAACCCACTCTCCAAAGGTCGGGGAGCTTTTTCTAATATCCACTGCCACATCAAATACAGTCCCCAGTAAAACCCGCACCAATTTACCTTGGGGCTGCTCAATCTGGTAGTGTAATCCTCGAAGCACTCCTTGGGCTGAACGGGAATAGTTATCCTGGACAAACTCAGCGGTGATCCCAGCTTTATCTGCTAGAACTCGTTTGTTGTAGCTTTCAAAGAAAAAACCACGGTCATCACCAAAGACGCGGGGTTCAAGAATTAAGACTTCCGGTATTTTGGTTTCAATAACGTTCATAGAGTTCTCTGTAAACTTTTTGTGAAATATTTCAGCTTGACACTTGACACCCCTGTGGTCTGTTAATTGAAAGCAATATCGCTAGGTAAAATAGGAATTAATTATAGTAGTCTGCACTCAAGTAGAACACCTAGTATGTATCTAGGCTTAATCTGACAAACAAACTTTTGCATTCTTCTGAGTTTCAAATTGCTATCAGGATTTCGGACAGGCGGATGCTGGAAATTATCGAAAAAATTAAATTAACTAAAATAAATTAACTAAAAGTCATTCAGATTACCGATTAGCCATTAGTTTAATAACAAAATTACGAAATAACACTACTACCTCTGGGATGATTTGATGTCCCATGTCAAATTCTTGATACTTGACCTGTATCCCTAAACCAGTTAGAGTATCTCTAGCATGGTGAGCAGCAATTAACGGTACAACCTCGTCTTGTCTACCATGAACTATCAAAATCGGTGGTAACGATGAGCCTGCAGGAGGTTGAGGTTCGCTATGTAAATAGCCACTCATGGATACTAAGCCTGCTATTGGCAAGGTTAACCCTACATCTAATGTCATGGCTCCGCCTTGGGAAAATCCACTCAGAATGGTGCGGGATAGGGGCACGCCAGTGCTGCCTTGGAGGGATTTGAGCCAATCAATTAGCTTCTGTCTGCTTTCGGTTAAGCCTTGATAGTCGGAGCCATTTAAGTCATACCACATTTTCCCCCCAGGTGCAGGATGGTCAAAGGGAGCTTCAGCAAATAGAAACTGATAGTCTGGTAAGTTTAGCGCCTCTGCCAAAGTTACCAAATCTTGGGAGTTGGCTCCAAAGCCGTGTAAGCAGACAATTAATCCAGTTGGTGGTTGGTTGTTGGCAGGGGGAACGTTAATATACTTCAGTGACAAGGAATTATCTCCAGAATCAGAGTAGGTTATCTCTTGAGAATTGTACGCTTTTCGGCAAGCAGTTGATAACAGCGTTATTCCCAGAGCTCCTAAACTTTGGGATATAAATTTTCGTCGCCTCAATCGATTGAGTTTCACCCTGCTTCCCCATTACCGATTACCCTCAATGGTTCCACCATTGATCAACCCCTTGCCTGTTGCTGTTGCTTGAGAAAACTGCATAGGTTAAATAGCATGACATCTATATACTACTAGAGTGCTGTCTCAATCAGTTATGGATGCATCTAGATACTCGACAATTCGGGTATTTGACCCAGGCAATAACCAAGAAGGCTACAAAGTCTGCCATCACAACAAAGCACAGGAGTTTTTCCAACAAACACTCCTGGGATTACATCCAAAGCAAAGATTATCAGCTCAGTGGGAGCGAGATATCCAGGATTTACTGCTATCCTGGTTTCGTGCTGAGCTATCTACTGTTGATCCTACATGTCAGGCGTTAGCTGGACTTTGTCTTCGGTGCTATGTTTCTTCCTCGATCTTAAAGGCTTGTAAAACACTAGGGAGTCAGTTTTGCCTTGACTATCGGTTAACTTACCGTGAACTGCTATCCTATGTACTCAATGATGATGGCAAAACTCCGATTATTCTCGATAGTGATGGCAAAACTCAACTGCTTCTTAATCAGCAAGGTGAGATTAAACGTGGACTTGGTCAGTTTTTTACGATTGATGTCTTAGCAAGCTATCGTCTGAACTCATCAGCTCGCCTGAGTTTGGACAATTGGGCATATCTTAAAACCAAACAACATCCTGACATCAAAGGTTGCTTAGCTGAACAGGGATTGCCATTGTCCAGTAACTGGTCACTGTTGGGACGAGTTAAACTCAGACACCTTGAACAGTTCTATCCACGCGATCGCAAACTAGTAGAAACCTTCCATACTGTCTATTCTCAAGACAGACAACAGCAGCGGCGCAATAGAGTTAACCATAGATTTAACCATAGAGTCAACCAATGCCTTGAGCCTAGGGATGACCAACTCCAAGACATGCTCCACCTGTTGCCAGAACGTGGTGTTATCATCAATTCCACCAAAGAGCTTCACAAAGAACTAACCAGGATAGCCAAGGGTCTGCAAGAAGAGGAGATTTGGAGCAGCAGAGGAAGTCCGATCTGGGAACCTCTAGAAGCACAGGATCCAGAAACTGGGGAGTATGTTCCGAAAGAATTACCTGATCTAAACTCTATAAATACCATAGATCATTTAGGACAATCTGAATTGCAGGATTTTCTTGAACAGGGACTGATTGAGGTTTTAGATCACGCTATAGGGCAAGCGTTGGTTGAGCACATTGCCTCTTTAGAGCAAAGCCGCCGTTACGCTTGTTTTGCGTCAAAGGTTATCCCAGGTTTCCGATTCTTTTACTGTGAGGGGAAGTCTCTTAAAGAGATAGCAACCCTTTTGAATATGACCAATCATTCCCAAGCCAGCCGAGTCTTGGCACCAGGGAAACTGCTCAATCGCGTTCAGTATCTGAGTGTAGAAAATTTTTTCCAGCTTATGTCAACAACTACTAAGGGATTAGCTCTGGAAGAAAATGCCACAAAGCTGGATTATTTGAGTAATGTGATGCAGGAATTCGAGGCTTTCTTAAACACACAAGTTTTTCAAGAAGCGGTAGCCGAACTGAGTACGTCTAAAAGCCGTTCAATGACTAGTTTATATGCTCAGATAATGTGCCGCTATCTAGATGAATACAAGACCAAAAAACAAGGAGAGAACAATGACTAATACCAGTATAGAGTCAATGGATACAACCCTTCCAATACTAGAATACTTTTGGCTCGAAACAGAAGACTTTGAGCAAGCCATAAAGATTAAGAAACAAGTTAATGATGAAGGAAATCAGGAGCAAAGTTATCTAAATGGTTTAGCATTATTGGGTTTTCAAAGATGGTTAGAAGAGCGGGTTGATCAGCTACCAATTATTACGGAGAACTGTTCGGTGTATCAACCAGACTATGCTAATCTGATTGATACGGTATGTAATTTGAGAGTTGGGGACTTTAATCTGTGTATAATTGTCACGGATAACTCCAATGATCAATTGGTTACTGTACCAATTGCTGCGGTTGAATTACCAGAACTTGCGGCTCATTTCTATATCCTAATTGAGGTTAAAGAAACCCAAGAACAGGGTATTATTCGAGGTGTTTTACGTCACGACGAGTTGATTAACTATAGCGAATCAGCTAACTTACCACAAGGTAACCGTGACTATAATTTACCTCTGTCTTTATTTGATCAGCAACCAAATCATTTACTCCACTACTTGCGTTGGTTAGATTCCCAAGAGATCACAATTCCAGTTGCTGATACTAAGCGTTCTGTTCAGGAAATCCTACCATTCTTTGCTGAAACAGCCATTAATACAGCAGAGTGGCTGCGAGGGGAAATGGATGAGTTAGCAAGCTGTTTATCTTGGCAACTGCTTCCTGACTATACCTTTTCTAAGCCATCCATGCGTCGGATTAGTCCAGTATCCGATGAACCAGACAGATATCGAGCGATCGCTAAAGAGTTGAGACGACAAAAAGGATTAATTGTTCCGTCTCATGCTCGTGGTTCTTACCAAACTCTTAATTTAAATGGCATTCTGTTCAAACTATGTGCTGTTACCTGGTTCATTTACCAGAAAGCACCAGAAGATACTCGAGAATGGGCATTGCTATTGCTAATCGAAGACTGTCTTGGTAATACACTTCCCCCTGGTATGAAGTTACGAATCAGCGAATTCACTGGTGTTGTATCTGAAGCGATATTGGTAAATGAACGTTATCTCCATGTTGCAGTAGCAGGTACCTGGAACCAAAAATTTGTAGCCACCATTTCTTTAAGTAATGGAGCCTCATTAACCCTACTTCCCTTCGCTTTTGAGCCTGATAAATGTTTATGATATTTTAAGAGGGAGTAGGGATTAGGGGGACTAAAAAAGTAACAAATTACCATTTTTTAATTGGAGCGAAGCAGCGAAGCGATGTTTCAAGCCCCCGAATCCATTTGTGGTAATTTTTTTAATTTTTAATTGATAATTTTGAATTGGAGCGAAGCGATTGACAACTAATCATCAAAATAGTTTTAGACTAAATGTTTGGCAAGCTGATTCATCTTGTCTGTTTTATTTACGGGGTAATCACGGACAGGAAGTATCCGCTAAGTTGGACTATCCAGCTAAAGTAATAGACTGTTATGAAGAGTGGCGATACCTTTACCTCCAGTTTTACCCGAAATTGCGAGCCAGAGAATTATCTAGTGGTGCCATTACACCAGTAGTCGATGATTTGGGACATGAATTAGAAGAAGCAAAAGAGATATTTCTGGATGTCTTTCAACGGTGGTTAGGTCAATTACAGGCCATTCGAGAAACAATTCAACATCAAATTTTCACTATTGCTAGAAAGGAATCACAGTCAAATAAGACAGCAGAAGCCTATCGAGAAGTAGCTATTTTTATAGCCTGCGATTCTATGGAATTGGCACGGCTTCCTTGGGAAGCATGGCAGTTGCTTCCAGAGGATATCCCCAGTGGGATAATTCGGATTACCAGGATTCCGATGACTACTCAGGCAGAAACAATAGCGCTAGATAATCAACTGCGCCATGGGAAACCTCGGATTTTAGCCATTTTGGGGGATAATACAGATCTGAATTTGGAGAAAGATAAGCAGGCTATTAAGTTGCTCAAAGGAGTTGCTCAAGTAGAGTTCTTTGACTGGCAACACCAAGGATATGGGGTGAATCTTAAAGCAGCACTGGCGGCAGAAATAACCGATGAAAGGGGGTGGGATGCTCTATTTTTTATGGGTCATAGTGATGAAACAAAAGTTACTGATGGAAAATTAGCGATCGCGCCAGAGCAGTTGGTATCTATCAGTGAAATAAAGGAATACCTAACTACTGCTAAAAATCAGGGACTTCAGTTGTGCGTCTTTAACTCCTGTAGTGGTCTAAAAATAGCGAATCGGTTAGCTGATTTAGGCTTGCAAGTGGTGATCATGCGGGAGGAAGTTCATGATAATGTTGCTCATGTATTTCTCAAGGAATTTTGCAGTCGCTTAGCTCAGTATCAGGATGTCCAGGAAGCAATGGTGGCAGCTTGTCGCAATTTACAGGTAGGTGAGAAGTTTGTTTATCCATCAGCCTACCTGATTCCTTCGTTTTTTAGTCCCTATGGTGCTAAGCCATTTCGGATTGAGCCTTGGGGTTACCAGAAACTACTTCAGCAGTGGCTACCTAAACCAAAAGAAGCGATCGCATTAGCTAGTGTGCTTTTAGTTAGCGCTATGGTTCCTGTCCAAGACATGTTGCTAGATGGGCGAACGTTTCTTCAAGCTGTCTATCGCGATAGTACAAACCAGTTTCCTCGGGAGGGATTATCCTCCGCGAAGCCACGCTCTGTACTGTTAATTGCTATTGATCAAGACTCAATCAATCAGGCGCAACTGGAGATAAAAGGCTTTAAAACCCAACCGATGGAACGGGAATACCTTGGCAAATTAGTCAGACAACTCTCGAACTCAGGCGCTAAGGTAATTGGAATTGATTATCTCCTCTATACCCAAGAACCAAGAGAGGAAAAACTGGCTAGTGCGATTCAATCCGCTGTTAGTCAACAGGATACCTGGTTTGTCTTTGGGGTCAATCAGGAGAAAAATCGCAAGGTGTTTCCGAAAATTGCTAGCCCTAAATGGAGTCTACAAGGGGATATTACCTTTTTCCGTTGGGATATGGAACTCCCCCAGGATGCCACCTGCAACAAGTCATGTCCTTTTGCCTATCTACTGGCTCTATCACACCAGTTGCACCAACAGCCAAACCACGGGATAGGATTAAATCCTAATGTTGAAAGTACCACCAACTTTCAGCAACAAGTTAGTCAGTATCTTCAGCAAGTCAGTAGCCAGGATAATGCGATTGGCCGTAGGCCACGCTACGCGAACGCATCTGTTCAACCCAAGAATCTACCTTTTGCGATTGGCCGTAGGCCACGCTACGCGAACGCATCTCTCAAACCAAATAATTTACCGTTAGGGATGCGCTATATTATTGACTTTTCTATTCCTCCAGAACAGGCTTATGAGCACAAGCCTGCTTGGGAATTCCTCAAAAGTGACTTTCCTAACATTGAGCAGCAAGTGGTTATCATTGCCTCTGGGGGATATGATGAAGCCGAGGATAATTTTTCCCTACCTCTAGCTATTGAATATTGGTGTCATCCACTGAATCGAACCAGAAAGCCACGAGATACTTGTCCCAAGGTATTTACCGGAGGTGAAGCCCATGCTTACATGGTTCACCATTTTTTATCGAAGCATACAATAAAATTAATTCCCGACAGCTGGATGATTCTATTAGCAGCATTGTTAGGAAAAGGAACAACGCTGCTACTGCTCCAGCAAAAGCCTCAAAAACGACACCAATCAGTATTGATCTTAGTTGGTGCTACAGCGGTCTATGGAATAATCGGACTACAGGCTTATATCTCAGCTTCTATTTTAATTCCTATAGCTTTACCATCAATTATACTCTGGTTTTATATTATTTAGTTAATTATTAATTGGTAATTCTTAATTTCCGGCAAGGCTTTGGCATTTAACTCCTATGTATCGATTAATCCGAGTGTTTTATCTACTGCTAATTACTGGAACGATGAGTATTAGTTTTCCGAGCTCATCAGTATCAATTGCAGCTTCGTTTACCACTCAATGGCATCAAGTAGCGAAAGCAGTGAGTCAAAGTAAACAGGAAACAAAATCTGTATGGGCTAAGATCCGAGATATTTTTCGTAGGAAGAAGGATGAAGCAGGTACCCATGGAGAGTTTTGTTCAATTTCTCCTAATATTGCTGCCTATCGCACCTGGAGTGACCAACCTCTATTTGCTTGGGAAGGAAGTGTTAACATCATTCAAGTTCGTTCCTCTCGCTATGGACAAGCCTTATGGTCTTATCAGGTAAACGATAATCAGACTAGTGTTATGTACAATGCCGATGGTAAAGGTCAGCCACTTCAACGAGGTCAAGAATATTATTACTGGGTAGAGTACAACACAAAGGATAATAATGGACAACTAATTACAGATACCGAAACTATTCCCTTTCAAGTTATGGGTGCTGAAGCCTATCGGATGATCAAAGCTGAATTGCCAGCTGAGAAGTTTCGAGATCAGCACGCGAGTTACTTTGCTGAGCGCGATCTTTTTCTAGATGTCGTACGAGTGATTTCGGCGTTTGGGTACTTAGAGAGTTGGAATACTAATACTGAGAAATTATATCAAGAGTTTTGTGAGTAGTCAAAGGCGAATTGAACGTAAAAATTACTGAAAAATAAATTAGTCTGACTCCTGATGCTAAGCTCCTCAATCCGAGGATAGTTTGTTATGTTAAAATCAGGTATTATCAGTCTTCACAATTCATAATTTTTAGTTTTCATAGTCTAACGAGACTAGTCTTAACTACAGAAATTAGGCAGCAAATCTACCTGTAGTGTTGTATTCCCTATAGTTTTTTTTGACTAGTTTTGCTTAAGTTATAAACTAGCTTCATATTTCCTTAAAGCTTTCTTAACAAAATCATTAATTATATTGATAATAACTTGATGCAGGTTGTCCGGAACACCTGATAAGATCGTTATAATCAACATCAATTGATTGTTTTTACAGAAACCTGTAACGGCATAGGAAGCTATAGTTATCAAGATTCATTGAGGGGTTTGAGGGAGCTCCTGAATTATATTAGCGCTGTTAGTTATAACCTCTCGTTGCTAGGGAATTGATCAACTACCAATCTAATCAGCCATTAAAGTGAATTTTTGTTTGAACAGTCAGAAGTAAGCCACTGTAGTCGAGATAATCTAAAAATGAAAAAGAAACTGGCCAAAATTGTTAATACTGCAGTCACCAGTATTGCTCTCTGTATTGCGATCGCATGTTACGTTTATAAAGCAGAGGCTGCTCCTGTGTTTCTAAATCTTTCCTGGGAAAGAATTAATGGGTTGAGAGTTGAATTTCTGTTCAGGTTCGACCAGCAGTTTGTACTAGGATTTTAAGATAAGCTGTTGTGCATTTTAAATGCACAACAGCTAGGCACAAGGCAGAAACGATGCACTTGGGTTTCGGTCATTGCGGTAGCGCCAACGTATTTTCCTAGCTCTGCTTGGAAACTGCCACTATAGAATCATATAATTTCTGATAAATCTAAAGTAAATCCAGATAAAACATCTTCTCCTGATAAGGTTTTCGGAGATTGGATAATTTCTACATCTTGATTGGGACGATAGATTTCCACAACCTTATTTTGGGGATCGATTAACCATCCTAATCTAGCGCCATTTTCCATATATTCTCTTACTTTAGCTTGCACCATTTTCAGCGATGCAGCGCCTTCATGCGGGGGTTTCCCCCATGAGCGACTGCATCAAGACAGGGAATCACTGGGAGAACGCAGTTCTAGCACAAAATCAGGACATAAAGGAACAAATTTATCCTGTTCTTCTGATGTTAACCCTTCCCAACGCTCTTGTTTAACCCAAGACGCATCAGGAGAACGATTTGCTCCATTAGGTAGTTTAAATCCTGTATTAGAGTCAAATGCAACACCAAGTTTCATTTGACTGCTCCACAATTCTAGTTGAGTCGATAGTTTAATATTTCGTCTACCTGTATTTCCTCCCGTAGGTGACATGATGATTAAATCTCCTTCAGAGGTGCGCTCAAATCTTAAATCCCTGTTATCTTGACAAAGCTGTAAAAATTGTTCGTCACTTAAATTAATAGTTAATTCGAGGGTATCAGGTAAATATACCATGTTAATTACCTCCAAAATTATACAATAATTTATTGAATTAAAAAGGATAACTTAAGCGATTTTTATTTTTATTTTTTACGTTTTAACTATCAATTTTCAAAACCTCTACCATCGCGTGATAAGCAGCTTTAGGATGATAGGATTCATCGAAAGGTAGAGGGGAATCTGGTTTACCAAAGAAATCTGGAATCCAGGAATGATGATCGGCAAATTCCCAAGTTAAGAACGCTGTACAATTGGGAGCCTCTAAACAAACTTGCAGGATATCTCGATATACCTGTGTCTGAGCAGCCACCCGTTCTTCTGGTGTGCCACTACCATCATGGATTTTTACGTCCATCTCGGTAACCTGAACCTGCAATCCCAACTCACCCAGACGCTTCATGTTTGCTGCTATGTCTTCTGGCTTGGGAGGATTTTGAATACTAACGTGCATCTGAAAGCCAATGCCATGAATTGGGACATCCCGTTGGCGCAATTCTTTGACCATGGCATAAATCGCATCTGACTTTGCCCCAAGTCCTTCTCCACCGTAGTCGTTATAAAACAAGGGAACTGTGGGGTCAGCTTCATGAGCCCAGCGAAATGCCAACTCAACGTATTCTGGTCCAATGCCGCGCAACCAAATTGTATCTCGTTTCCTTTGTCCTGCTGAGTCTTGGTCTGCTACCGCTTCATTGACCACATCCCAAGCTGCTAATTGTCCCCGATAGTGACCAACAACAGTATGAATATGTTGTCGCAGGATATGGATTAACTCTTCCGGTGTCCATTGTTCGTGGGTTAGCCACCAAGGCACACTATGATGCCAAACCAGATTATGACCGCGCACCTGCATCTGATTGGCTTTGGCAATAGCTACAAAGTTATCAGCAGCTTCAAAATTATAGTGATGGCGTTGGGGCTGTAGCGCCTCAAACTTCATGATATAAGTTGGTGTCACAATGTTATATTCACGCATCAACACCTGCTGATAACTAGGATCGTCTCGCAACGGTTCCATAGATACTCCCGTTCCAATCGCCAATTTGCGCTTTTGTGCCAAGGAACGTAAATTACTGTTATTTGTATTCATCTCAATTTTTTCTATTGACTGTTGACTGTTAACTGTTAACTGTTAACCTACCAACCTTAAACCTACAACTTTAAACCTTAAACCTGCAACTTTAAACCTGCAACTTTAAACCTGCAACTTTAAACCTTAAACTTTCATATTTCAGTTATTAATCTTCGATATCGCATCCCTGGAGCCTGAGAAACTAATCCCATTAGTTCCAACTGTAACAAGGCACTGGATACTGAGCCTGCTTCTAAAGCTGCTTGCTCGACAATGATATCGAATGGGGTTGGTTCAAATGCGATCGCATCCAATACTTTTGCCAATGCTGGCTCTAAGGTCGGTACAGGTAAAGCGGGTAAAGGTTGTTCTAGAGCGGAGTGGGGGTCAAGTTCTGGTATAGCTCCGAGCATTTCCAACAAGTGACCTTCACTTAAAATTACATGGGCACCCCGATTTAACAGTCCCAAACAACCGATAGAATTGGGATTATCTAAGGAACCCGGTAGTGCATAGACATCCCGACAGAACTCATTGGCGAGCCTAGCAGTAATTAGCGCTCCGGACTTGTTAGGCGCTTCCATCACTAAAACTGCACGGCTTAAACCAGCAATAATCCGATTCCGTTGGGGAAAGTTGGAACGTGCGGGTTTCGTACTGGCTGGATACTCGCTGATTACCAATCCCTGCTCTTGAATTTGTTTATAAAGATAACTATTGCTCAAGGGATATACCACATCAAGACCAGTTCCCAAAACTGCTATGGTCCTACCACCCGCTTCCAGACAGCCGTGATGGGCTTGTGTATCAATTCCCACTGCCATACCGGACGCCACTGTAAAACCATGCTTAGCAAGGGTAGCACTGATTTTACGAGTCCAACGTTTACCGTATTCCGTGGGATTGCGGGTACCCACAATACCGACTATCGGCTTACTACCGTAATTTTCTTGTAGATCAACTAGTCCGCTATAGTATAGCGTTGCGGGAGGACTAGGAATTTCTAGTAACAAGCGGGGATACTCCCCATCCGCTGGTGTCCAGAAACAAGGATTTTTGACCAAGTGTTGCTCGAGTAGCTGTTCTGGTAAGTATTGCCCACGCATTTTCACTACTCTTTCGATCAGCCGCACCCCAAGCCCCTCAACTGCTCCTAACTCTGAAGCTGACGCTTTCCAAGCCTCCGCCAGAGTCCCAAACTGTTGCTGTAGCCGTTGGAGCAATACTGATCCGATACCGGGAACTTCTGACCATGCCAGCCAGTACGCACGTTCTTCTTGGTTGGTCAATCGCTTCGCTCCAATTATAAATTATCAATTTATAATTCAAAAATACCCCATCAATCTAATTATAAATTATCAATTTATAATTCAAAAATACCCCATCACTTCAATTATAAATTATCAAAAAAATATAATTTTCTTAATTCTTAATTCTTAATTCTTAAACTGGATGTTGCCCATAAAACGGCAGTACTTCTGACCAGTTGGGGCGCTTTCCCTGTTGCCAATCGAGATAAGCAAGTTCCAAAACACCCCTAGCATAACTCCCCAAATTTACCGGAGCCTCTAGCAATCGTAATGGTGTTTCTGAAGTATCCAACACTTGTTTCCATTGATCTGAAGTCATGACAGCATCTGGTAATATCTTGCTCAGCCCCAGACCAGCTATTGATGGCTGATAGATGGCGGTATACAGCTGACCCCGTTGGGCAGGCATTTGAATAGCAATCTGTTCCCGTAGCGTGTGCTTCGCGCATGTGCTTCCTCCTGATCCCGAGTTGTCTTGATACATAGCACCCTGTTCTCCGTCTTTCCCCTCTTGCCCTAACCATGCGATCGCTGCCAGTGTAGAAATGCCAAACAGGGGAATATCTAACTGTTGTGCTAGGGTACGAGCAGTAACTATACCGATACGGGTACTCGTAAAGCTACCCGGTCCGATAGCTACCGCAATGAATTCTAAGTTTTCCCAAGTTTGGGAATTGAGAAATTCAGTCAAGTGCTGATGCAATTGGCCAGACAACTCTCGCCCTAAGTCCCAAGTTTGGCAGCGGGTATCCCTGGCAAAGTTACTGATCACCAGCCCAAGTTCAGGACTAGTGGTGTGAAGGGCAAGAGCATATTTGTTTGGTGCGAGAATCGGCATTTTGGTATGATTTTCGTTTGGAGAAGTCTTGATCAAGTACCCTCAAAGCCAAAAGGTTGTCAATATCCATGGATCCTACCCTGACTCAAATTGGGACTCACATGTCCAAACTGACTGGTGTCCGAGCGATTATGAAAGATATTATCGAAACGCTACGAGCTGGTCAGGGAAAAGATTGGATTAATCTCAGTGCAGGGAATCCAGTGATTTTGCCGGAAGTCGAGCAACTTTGGCGGGATTGCACGGCACAACTGTTGGCTAGCGCAGAGTATGGTGAGGTAATTTGCCGCTACGGATCATCTCAAGGATATCAGCCTCTGATCGATGCGATCGCAAAGGATTTCAATCAACGCTACGGTCTTTCCCTAAGCGATCGCCATATCCTGATTACTCCCGGTTCTCAATCCATTTACTTCTTCGCCGCTAACGCTTTTGGTGGCTACACCAGCAACGGCCAGCTCAAACAAGTTGTCTTGCCCCTTTCTCCAGAATACACTGGCTATGGAGGAGTAAGCTTGACTCCAGAAGCAGTATATGCTTACAAACCTACTCTGGAAATTAATCACGAGCAACACCGTTTTAAGTATCGCCCTGATTTCAGCCAATTGAAGATTAGCGAAGAGACTGGCTGTGTAATTGTTTCCCGTCCCTGTAATCCCACTGGCAATGTCCTCACCGATGAAGAGGTAATCAAAATTGCCGAAATGGCGACACCATTCAATGTGCCAGTGTTGATTGACGCAGCTTATGCTCCACCGTTTCCAGCACTGAACTTTACCGAAATGACACCAGTCTTTCGAGACAATATCATCCACTGTTTGAGTTTATCAAAAGCTGGACTACCAGGGGAACGGGTTGGTGTAGCAATTGGAAATCCCGAGGTAATTAGCATATTACAATCCTTCCAGACCAATCTTTGTATTCATTCGGCTCGCTATGGACAAGCTATTGCCGCAAAAGCGATCGCATCTGGAGCACTCCCTGAGATTGCCACTAATGTAATTCGCCCCCACTACCAGCAAAAGTTTGTGACCCTTGAACGTACATTAGACAAATCCATGCCCAAAGACTTGCCTTGGTTCTTGCATCGGGGTGAAGGAGCTATCTTTGCTTGGTTGTGGTTACAGGATTTGCCAATTAGCGACTGGGAACTGTATCAAAAGTTGAAGCAGGTGGGTGTGATTGTGGTGCCTGGGAGTACATTTTTCCCCGGCTTACGAGAAGACTGGTCTCACCAGCAACAGTGCATTCGCATCAGTCTTACTGCTAGTGAAGAAGAAATTGAAATCGCCATGCAGCGTTTAGCAACATTGGTCGAGGAAGTCTATCGGGTGGGGTCAGGTTAGTGTTTCCGTTGGAGATGTTGTGATAATCTAACAGCGTTCCAGAGTACTTGTTCGATCAGTACTGATTAAATAATCTTCACATTATATTAACAGATGGAACAGCAGCAGCTAGCAAAAGTGTTGGAAACTGGCGATCTAGGGGAGTTGCTAGGCATTATTAACCAGCCTAACTTGCTCACAACCCTTAACTCTACACAGATGTGTAGGATTATCAAGGGACTTGGGCAAGTACTGGAACAACAAACTGCTCAGTTAACTCAGGTCAATCAGCAAAAACAACCGGAAATTACCAACCGTAAGCCTGCTCAGGAGAAATTGCCCCAGGGTGATCAGCAATTGGAATACCAATTTCAAAAACAGACAACACAATTGTCCGAAGCTAATCATCAGCTGCGACACGCAAAAGAGCAACTAGAGGCAGTTTTGGATGCTGTACCGGGAGCAGTGTCTTGGATTAGTGCTGATGGTCGATATCTTGGGGTGAACCGACATCTGGCTCAGAGCCTACAATTACCTCCAGAGACTTTTGTCGGTCAAGAGTTGGGCTTTCTGCACAGCAGCCCTCAGTTTGTTGGCTTTATGGGTCAGTTTCTCGCCTGTGGGGACTCAGGAGCTTCCCAGGTGGTCGAGCTGAAAGTGAAAAATTCGTCGAAATATTATCTAATTGCGGCTCAGAAGTACCAGCAAGGTGCTGCAGCCGTGTGTGTAGGGATTGATATCACCCAGCATAAACAGGCAGAATTAGCTCTACAACAGCTCAACCAGGAACTAGAACTGAGAGTCGAACAACGGACTGCTGATCTACGGAAAGTCAATGAACAACTTCGCAAAAGTGAGGAACAATTTCGCCTGATTTTTGAACTCTCTCCTATGGGTATGGCAATTACCAGCACGGATGACTCCCTGCTACAGGTTAACCAAGCCTTTTGCGAAACGGTTGGTTACACAGCTGACGAACTGGGGCAGAAAAAGGCTACAGATATTATCCATCCCGATGATCTAACAATTAACCTTACCCCGAATCAAGAGTTGTGGCCAGGAAGAACATCCCACTTTCAGATGGAAAATCGCTTACTGTCGAAAAATGGTAGAGTTATCCATGTTTTGACCAAAAAAGCAGTTTTAGTCAGGGATGCTCAAGGTAAGCCCCGAAAATTTCTGTATCAAATTGTAGATATCACCGAACGCAAGCAAGCGGAAAATCAAGTTAGAGCCTCTCTAACCGAAAAAGAGGTTTTGCTCAAAGAAATTCATCACCGGGTTAAAAATAACCTGCAAATTATTTCTAGCCTACTCCGACTACAGTCGAGGAAAGTTGAAGATCCACAAGCCTTAAGTTTGTTCAAAGATTCCCAGCATCGGGTTCAATCTATGGCTCTGATTCACCAGCAGCTGTATCAATCCCCAAATTTAGCCCAGATTAATTTTGGAAAATACATTCAAACCTTAACCAATAACTTGTTCCGTTCCTACGGCATTAACCGAGAGACAATCGCCCTCAATATTGAAGTTACCACAGCTCCCTTGACCATTGATGTAGCTATTCCCTGTGGGCTAATCATCAATGAATTGGTGTCTAATTCACTCAAATATGCTTTTCCTGACAATCAAGAGGGTAAGATTGAAATCAGTCTAAGCTCAGATCAACAGGGTCAGCGAATCCTTACAGTAAGTGATAATGGTATTGGTTTACCGGACAATTTAGACTTTAAATCCACTAAATCCCTTGGTTTGAGTATTGTTCGTAACTTGACTGCACAACTGGGGGGTAACATCATCCTTGACTGTAGCCAAGGCACTAGATTAGAAATAAAGTTTCCCGATTCACTGGATCTCTAAAGCAAGTCGAGCATGACCAAGAAAAAAATCCTAGTTGTTGAAGATGAAACACTTGTGGCTATGGATATCACGAATAGCCTCAAACTCCTAGGGTACATGGTTCCTGCTGTAGCTGTATCTGGAGAAGAAGCAGTTAGAAAAGCTGAGGAAATCCAACCGGATTTAATCCTGATGGATATTCGTTTGAAAGGCCAAATAGATGGCGTGACTGCTGCCAGACTGATTAGGACAAAATGGAATATACCGGTGGTGTATTTGACTGCCTATAGCGATGAGATCACCCTAGAAAGAGCTAAGATAACCCAACCGTTTGGTTACCTCCTGAAACCATTTGAGGAAGAAGAACTGCGAGTTACCATTGAAATTGCCCTCTCTCGGTTTCAAGCAGAAGCAAAAATCCGTCAAGCACTGGTAAGAGAACAGCAGCTTAGAGAACAAAAATCTAGCTTTGTCTCTATTGTTTCCCACGAATGCCGTACACCTCTGAGTAAAGTTCTCCTAGCTACTGAATTGTTAGAACGCTATAGCAAAAATTTGGTTAAGGATAAACATCTCAAGTATTTTGAACAAATTAAAGGTTCTATCCAAGATATGAAAGAACTCTTGGATGAAGTTTTATTTATTGAAAAAGCAGAAGGAAATAAGCTAACTTTTAAGCCAACTCCAATTAACCTAGTAGAATTCTGCTCTGATTTGATAGAGCAGATGCAGTTGGCTACTGGGGGTAGCCATAGGATTATTTTTACTCCTCAAAGTAATATTCCTGATGCCTATATGGATAGCCAACTCCTTCGATATATTTTCAATAACTTGCTATCTAATGGGATTAAGTATTCTCCTGAAGGGGGAAAGGTAGAGTTTCAGTTAACCGTGGAAGGTAACTGGGCAATTTTTAAAATAACAGACTCCGGAATTGGTATTCCCGAACAAGAGCTTTGTCAACTGTTTGAACCTTTCCAGCGAGCTAGCAATGTAGGGGATATTCCTGGTACAGGTCTAGGATTATCGATTGTTAAAAACAGTGTAGAGCAGCACCGTGGTCAAATTTTGGTAGATAGCCAGGTTGGTGTAGGGACTTTGTTTACCGTTAGACTACCCCTGTCTAATCACGGGAGTAATATCAAGTCCGGTTGAATTTCCATCATCCAGACGATTGATGAAGCAGATCGCGCACCGAACCCCGGCCCAGGGAGATTTTTATTCGGCAGGAAGCCAGGGGACTTGAAGTGACTGCATAATGCAGTTATTGCATTTAAATTATGTAAAATTTTAATTAAAATCATTATTTAGTAACAAAATATACAAAAAATTAGCATTACTTTAAATTAATTTATCCACATCAAGAGTAGTAACATCAGAGGCTCTGGACAAAACTTCTCGCAATTGAGCAAAAGGCAACGAGGGAACAGCTATGACCAGCGCAGCTAAGCCAGCCGCCAAAAAACTGAACAAATTTGAAAAATTCAAGGCAAAGAAAGATGGTCTTGCCATTAAGGAACAAATAGAAGAGTTTGCCAGAATTGGCTGGGAAGCAATAGATCCAGATGACCTACAGCATCGGCTGAAGTGGATGGGTATCTTTTATAGACCTGTCACTCCAGGCAAGTTCATGCTACGGATGCGGACACCCAACGGGATTCTCAACAGCACTCAGATGCAGGTACTAGCTGAGATAGTCCAGCGCTATGGTGAAGATGGTAGTGCTGATATCACGACCCGCCAAAACACTCAGTTGCGAGGTATCCGCATTGAAGACATGCCTGATATTTTCCGCAGGTTCGAGCAAGTTGGCTTAACTAGTGTCCAATCCGGTATGGACAATGTCCGCAATATTACTGGTTCTCCCATGGCGGGGATAGATCGCGATGAATTAATTGACACTCGGGATCTTGTCCAAAAGGTACAGGACATGATCACTAATAACAGCCAAGGAAATTACGAGTTTACTAACTTGCCCCGTAAATTCAATATTGCCATTGAAGGGGGTCGGGATAACTCAGTCCATGCTGAAATTAATGATATTGCCTTCGTTCCTGCGTACAAAGATGGAGAACTAGGCTTTAATGTAGTCGTAGGTGGCTTTTTCTCCGCCAGTCGTTGTGAAGCTGCTGTTCCCCTCAATGCTTGGGTACTGCCTAATGATGATGTAGTTGACTTGTGTCGTGCTATCCTAGAAGTATATCGGGATAAAGGCTCGCGGGCGAATCGGCAAAAATCCCGGATGATGTGGTTGATTGATGAGTTGGGGATTGACAAGTTCCGGGAGGAAGTCAGTAAGCAGTTTGGTCGAGAACTCCCTACGGCTGCTCCTGACGATGAAATAGATTGGGAAAAGCGAGACCATATCGGTGTCTTTGCCCAAAAGCAACCAGGTCTGAATTATGTGGGTTTACACGTTCCGGTTGGTAGGCTTTATGCTCAGCAGATGTTTGATATCGCACGGATGGCTGAGGCTTATGGCAGTGGCGAAATCCGCCTTACGGTTGAGCAGAATGTGATTATTCCGAATATTGCGGATGCTAATCTCGACGCTTTCTTAGCTGAACCCCTCTTGCAGAAATTTACCATTGAGCCCAAACCCCTAGAACGGCTTCTAGTATCTTGCACAGGAGCCCAGTTCTGCAAGTTTGCTCTGATAGAAACCAAAAATCGTGCCTTGGGAATAGTTCGGGAACTGGAAGAAAAGTTAGATATACCAAACCCGGTGAGGATTCATTGGACAGGTTGTCCCAACTCTTGTGGTCAACCCCAAGTAGCTGATATTGGTTTGATGGGAACTAAGGTGCGTAAAGACGGTAAGTCTGTTGAAGGAGTCAATATTTACATGGGTGGCAAAGTTGGGAAAGATGCTAAACTGGGCGAGTGTGTGCTCAAAAGTGTGGCTTGTGATGACTTACCAGAGGTCTTGGGCAATATATTGATCGAGAATTTTGGAGCAAAATCCCACTAGGTTAGTTGTAAGTCGGAGAGTCCTGAGTAACCACCAGAAGACTCTATACTAGTTACTGAAGTAATAGCTAATAACCTTATAACTAATAACTAATAGCGTCAGCTGACGGCTGAATGATTACCTCATAGCTAATCCGTCATAGCTAATCCCTAATCACTGTTGTCAAGGGTTAGTGGTTAATGCTTAGGTAATGGTTAAAACTTAGTTTTCCATTTTCCATTGTCCATTAACCCTAGACGACAATATGGAGCGCCGCAAGTTTCTCAAATACATCGGCTGTGCCACGGTAGGATGTGGCTTTAGTGCCTGTAGATCAAATAATCTATTCGATTTCCCAAAACGCGATCGCTCCTCTGAGGCAACTCAACGACCTCCGGCTAACTTTGGTAAGTTAGAAAAAACTAACCTCACCATTGGCTTTGTTCCTGTAACTGACTGTGCTCCTTTAATCATTGCCAAAGAAAAGGGCTTTTTTCAGCGCTATGGTCTGAATGTGGGTCTTAAGAAATATCCTGACTGGTCAGCGGTTCACAAAGACTTACTATCATGGGGTATAGATGCCTGCGTTGCCTTGTTTGGATTGCCTTTGCTCACCAATTTTGGTTCAGCCAAGGCACCAGTGATATCTCTAATGATGCTCAATCGCAATGGTGCTGGAATCACCTTTTCCAAAAAAGCTTGGCAAGGTGCTATTCGTCCTTCAACGGAGTACTATAATTTCCGAGATTTTGCCAACTCCTACAGGAAATACATTAGACGATTAACCGAGCCCCTTAAGCTAGGGATAGACTTGACCAACTCCATGGCAAACTATACCCTTCTGTACTGGCTATCAGCTATGGAGATTAATCCCGAGAAACAGATTAAGCTAATCGAGTTTCCACCATCTCAAATGGTATACAAACTCCAAGCTGGGATAGTAGATGGCTACTGTTTAGATGAACCCTGGAACCAAAGAGCAGTTGTAGACCAGGCTGGATTTACTGTTTATGTCAATCGGGATATTTGGAAAGGTCATCCAGGAAAAATACTCGCAACCATGGGACCTTGGGCAGAAAAACATCCCACAACCGCCCGAGCTTTAGTAGCAGCGGTTTTGGAAGCTTGTCAGTATTGCGACCAACTAGAAAATCGCCAGTCAATTGCTCAGATTATATCTAGGAGCAAATACATCGACACTAAGGTAAAGCATATAGAAGGTTCTTTACTGGGCAACTATAATTATGGTGGCTTTGACCAGAAAGACCGATTTGAAGCAATCCCTGATTTCAATTTATTTCACTTTCAAGATACAGACTATCTGAAAAAGCCCAATCATGCTAATTATCCTTGGCGCTCCCATGGTGTTTGGCTGCTAACCCAAATGATTCGCTGGCGTCATATTAACCGACGTCAATATCCCAAGGATGCTGATAAAATTATCGACCGGATTTATCCAGTGAAAATTTATGAAGAGGTTGCCAAAGCCTTGAAAATCGATCTACCTAGTGAGCGTATGAGGGTTGAACCTGCTGATGTGTTTGTGGATCAAAGAGCATTTGATCCTAGTCAGCCAGTTAATTACCTCAATGGTTTCGATATCCGGGCTGATCGTTCTCAACTCTTTGCTGGTGTGAATTAAGCCTTCAGCTATTGGCTATCTGTTAACTAAGCTCCAAGCATCGACCAAGTAAAAAAGCGCACCTAAAAAAGCCGACAAAGAGAAGCACACCTAGAGACTTTATCTATTGAAAGTCTCTAAACTTCTTATGCGCCCAAGGCTTGCATCACATTAGCTGATGCAGAATGCTATACAGCTATAAGCAATAATCAGCTTTCACAGGAATAAGATCAAGTATAGTTCGGTCAGTGGTCAGTAGTCAATTACCTATTACCCATTACCCATTATCCTCAAGTGACTCCAGAATTGGCCAACACGCCAATTTCATTGCTCTGATGTAATTATTAAATATTAATTATGCATTAAAATCATCACAATAAACAATTTGTAACAAATCATACGAAATTTATGTTTTAGGGGTGTCACTATTAGTACCTGAACAATAGTATTAAGTTAACTTCAAAAAAGTAGTATCTATGGGCGATTACTGTAGCAATGAATTCCGAAAGAATTCCCCTAAAAGAATAAGCTATAGTATTCAAACAAATAGGTAACTTTAATCAGAATCAGTCAGCAATTTAATGGCAACATACCAGCTGGATTGTTTTGAAAGGGATTCTTTGGAGTAGTTTTTGGAGGAAACTAAATCAACCCAAACGTTCAGCTGTAATGGCTCATGCTGTTGGTGCGTGAATCTTCTGTTTTCGTAGTTTGAGTAGAGGAAAGGTATATAGATGCTCGCAGAAATGTGGTCGTTTCGTGGTAGGTATAAAATCCTCCACATGACCTGGTTTGCTTTCTTCCTGTCGTTTGTAGTCTGGTTCAACTTAGCGCCCCTAGCAACACAGGTGAAATCAGACTTCGGTCTCGAAGTAGGTCAAATCCGAACCATCGCAATTTGTAACGTTGCCCTGACAGTGCCTGCCCGTATCATCATCGGGATGCTGTTAGATAAATACGGACCAAGAATCACCTACTCCCTGTTGCTGATGTATGCAGCAATACCTTGTATTGCCTTTGCCTCAGCACAGAACTTTAGTCAACTGGTGATTAGCCGCTTGGCACTGAGTATCGTAGGTGCAGGTTTTGTGATTGGCATCCGGATGACGGCAGAATGGTTCCCTCCCAAAGAAATTGGTTTAGCCGAAGGTATTTACGGGGGCTGGGGTAACTTTGGTTCTGCAGCAGCAGCCTTTACACTACCTACCATTGCCGCCTTCTTAGCCTTTGGCAGTCCAGGTCTGAACTGGCGTTTTTCCATTGCTGGTACTGGGATTATCGCTGCTCTCTATGGTATCCTATATTATTTTAACGTCCAAGATACTCCCCCAGGCAAAGTTTATCAGAAGCCCAAAAGCGCCAGAGGAATGGAAGTCACCACCAAAAAAGACTTCTGGTTTCTAATGCTGATGAATGCTCCTCTCTCCATCATTCTTGGTGTCCTAGCTTGGCGCTTGAATAAAGTAGGGTTTTTCGAGCAAAATGTTCTCTACATCGTCTGGGCTGGTCTACTTGGGTTGTATCTGTTCCAAGCTTACAACTGTTGGGCAGTGAACAAAGATTTGTTAGCAGGTCGTAAGCGCTATCCTCCTGAAGACCGCTTCAATTTCTCTCAAGTTGCCATTCTAGAGTTGACCTACATTGTTAACTTCGGTTCTGAATTAGCTGTAGTTTCTATGCTCCCTGCCTTCTTTGAAGGTACCTTCGGACTGAGTAAACAAGCAGCCGGGATGATTGCTGCTAGCTACGCCTTCATGAACTTGATGTCCCGTCCTGGTGGCGGCTTAATCTCTGATAAACTGGGTAGCCGCAAGATGACCATGGCAGTTCTAACATTCTGTATGGGTATTGGCTATCTGATCTTCAGTACGATGAACGGAGGCTGGTGGCTTCCTGGTGCGGTACTGCTGACCATGGCTTGTTCCTTCTTTGTCCAAGCTGGAGAAGGCTCTACCTTTGCCATCGTACCTCTGGTTAAGCGACGGATCACCGGTCAGGTGGCTGGTAACGTGGGTGCTTACGGAAACGTGGGTGCTGTGGCTTACCTGACTATCTTCAGTTTATTGCCAGCAGGGGATGTGGGTAACCGCATATTCTTCCAGGTATTGGGTGTTTCAGCTTTGGTTGTTGCCTTCCTGTGCTTCCTAGTCTTGAAAGAACCTAAAGGTTCCTTTGCTGAACTCCATGAAGGGGAAGAAGAATACGCTACTGCTGCTAGCCCTGCTGCTATGGGAACTGGAGACGTGATGAACTAGTTCCTTGGTGGCTCTAGTTGAAAGCACTCTACACTAGATGGCTGAAAAATATCTAGATAGAAATGGGGCAATCTTGATCAAGATTGCCCCAAAATCTACGGAATAATCGCTTCTAAAACAAGGAAAAAAATCCTCACCATTTAGTTATCAGCTTTTCAAGACTGATCAAGATTTGGAATTAACGAAAACTTGGGAAAAAGATTCTGCAAGGATAGGATTTATAGTCGAAAAGCCTCAAGATGGTAACTAATTTAGCGAACTAACTACTAACTAGTTGATTAACTAATTTATGATTAAGTTTAACTCAACATTTGTTATAAATAACTGATAGTTGATATAAGAAATATTAATCATAAAATAATTGAAAAAATCTTTAAAATAGTCACAAGATATACTAAAAATACTCAAAAAAAAAAAAAATAATTGGGGGAAAAAATCATGACTGACTCAGCTAAGACACTCTGTCCCTACTGTGGGGTTGGCTGTGGTCTAGAAGTATTACCTCCAGCTGCTTCGGGTCGTGCTACCTATCGAGATAGTCAAGGAAATCCGATTTGGAAAGTCAGAGGCGATCGCTCTCATCCCTCAAGCCAGGGTATGGTTTGTGTCAAAGGTGCTACGGTTAGTGAGTCTTTGGATAAAGACCGCCTCAAGTATCCCATGATGCGGGATTCCCTAGACCAACCATTTCAGCGAGTGAGTTGGGATGAAGCCCTAGACCAAGTAGTGAATCGGATTCAAACGGTTCGTTTCACCCAAGGACCAGAGGCAATTTGTATGTACGGTTCCGGTCAGTTCCAAACCGAAGACTACTATATTGCCCAGAAATTGCTCAAAGGTTGTCTCGGTACTAATAACTTTGATGCTAATTCCCGCCTGTGTATGTCCTCAGCTGTAGCTGGATACATCCAAAGTTTTGGTTCAGATGGACCTCCGTGCTGCTATGACGATCTAGAATTAACTGACTGTGCCTTTTTGATTGGGACTAATACAGCAGAGTGTCACCCCATTGTATTTAACCGTCTGCGTAAGCATCACAAAAAGCATCGTAATGTTAAAATGATTGTGGTAGACCCTCGCCGCACGTCTACCGCTGAAGTGGCTGATTTACATCTAGCCATTAAACCGGGTACTGACATTGATTTACTCAATGGTATTGCTCACTTACTATTGCGCTCGGGTAAACTGGACACGGAATTTATTGAGGAGTGTACCAGCGACTTCTCCGCATACGCTCAGGTAATTATCAACTACCCACCGGATATCGTTGCTCAAAGATGTGGTATAGCGGTGCATGAACTTGAGGAAGCCGCTCGCTACTGGGCAAAATCGAAGCGTGTCCTGTCTTTATGGTCAATGGGGGTCAACCAATCCTCAGAAGGTACCGCTAAAGTCCGCACCATCATCAATCTGCACCTGATGACAGGGAACATTGGTAAACCAGGAGCAGGACCATTTTCTCTAACTGGTCAACCTAATGCGATGGGAGGACGAGAAGCTGGGGGACTGGCTCACATCTTACCGGGTTATCGGGTAGTAAAGAATCCCCAACACCGTAGTGAGGTGGAACAGTTATGGAAACTCAATCCAGGGACAATTTCCCCTAATCCTGGTCTTGATGCTTGGAGCATGATCAAAGGTCTAGAAACTGGAGAAGTCGGTTTCTTGTGGATTGCTGCTACTAACCCAGCTGTGAGTATGCCGGATATTGAACGAACTAAGGCAGCCCTAAGAAAATCCTCCTTTACTGTCTATCAAGATGCCTACTACCCCACTGAAACCGCTGCTTATGCTCATGTCTTGCTCCCAGCAGCCCAGTGGAGTGAAAAGACTGGCGCTATGACTAACTCTGAGCGAGTTGTCACCCTTTGTCCCCAATTCCGTAATCCACCAGGGGAAGCCAGACCGGATTGGGAAATCTTTGCGGAAGTAGGGCGTCGCCTCGGCTTTACTAAAGAATTTGACTTTACTGACTCTGCTGCTGTCTATCGGGAATTTGTCGAACTGACCCGTGGACGACTTTGTGATATGACCGGACTTAGTCACGAACGCTTACGGAAAGACGGTCCGATTCAATGGCCCTGCCCTGAGGAGTTCCAAAATCAAGAATCTTCTGAGTCAATCAGCAATACTGGCAAACGGCTTTATACTGACTTCCGATTCAATACGCCCGATAGCAAGGCAAAATTTGCCGCTTTCCATTCTAAAGGACTGGCAGAACCCCCGTCGGAGGATTACCCTTTGGTGCTGACCAGTGGCAGACTATATGGTCATTGGCACACCCAAACCCGCACCGGACGGATTGAGAAAATCACCAAAATGTACCCCAATCCGTTACTAGAAATTCATCCCCGTGATGCCCAGAAGCTGGGGATTCAAGATGGGGGTTGGGTAGAAGTGCGATCGCGTCGCGGAATTTGTCGCTTCCCAGCTAAAGTCACTAAAGCTATTACTCCTGGTACAGTGTTTGCCCCCATGCACTGGGGAGCTTTGTGGGCAAATCAGGCAGAAGCTAATGCTCTGACCCATCCCGAATCTTGTCCCATTTCCCTGGAACCAGAATTAAAAGCCTGTGCTGTCAACTTGGTGCCCATCAGTGAAACTGAGAGTATGCGATCGCAAAATCCCAACCAAGAGCCATTAGGAACACCGATTTTACAAAAGCTTAAAGTGTTTAGTTGATTGTTAAAAGTTTAAGGTTAAAAGTTTAATCCTTCCCTTCTTAATTGCGCTCTCCAAGAGTTTCCCAAACACCTGCCTCACCAAGGGTGATTGGAGTCTCGGTTTGTGTCTGGGAAAAATTTGAGATAGACATAAACGGCACTAAGCCCATCACAAAGGAGCACAAAACAATCAGGAAAGTCATCCTGAGGGGATGCTGCCAGTGTGTAGTTACAACATGGGAGTGGGTTGTGCTACTAAGATCTTGCATGCTCATGACTAAAACCTCAGAATAGATGTGTACGAATATAGGGATAGTTCACTGTTGTCTTTGAGGATGCAGTGCATTGTTCCTATTCATGCCAAGTTGCAGGGACAGTCGGCAACTTGGTATTTTTTTGGTATTTTTTTATGCACTAAAATCCTTGACCCTTTGAATCATACAAAAATTTTTGGGAAAAGTAGCTAGATTTACCAAATAAAAACACAAAAAGTAACATTAGTTACTGAATTGAATTAATTTTTGTGAAATACAGTAAATTATGAGGTTTTTAGGAATAGATCTTGGCTGGACTTCTGGAGCAACTGGTCTTTGTTGCTTAGATTGGTCTGCTGGTACCCTAAACCTCCTAGATTTAGACCGCAAAGAGTCAATCACAGATATCCTGAACTGGATAGACCATTGGTCACCATCTCCAGAACCCGCCATGGTAGCAGTAGACGCTCCTACCCTGATTCCCAACCCTACAGGAATGCGCCTACCGGATAAATTGACCCATAAATATTTTGGTCGCTATCATGCTGGGTGCTATCCCGCCAACCTTCAACGCCCCTTCGCCCAGCGCACCGTAGAATTTGGTCTGAGCCTAGAACAACGGCAATTTATCCATGCCCCAACCATCACTCCCCAAAAACTAGGGCGCTACCAAATTGAAGTCTTTCCCCATCCCGCCATCGTTCAGCTATTCAACCTCAATCGCATCCTCAAATACAAAAAAGGCAAACTGATCGAAAGACATGCTGAACTAACCAAACTTCGTCAATATATTCTCGATACCCTCCCCACCCTCACCCCTTCTCTCAACTCCCTCTCATCCTCACCCCTTACTTCCAGTCTTTGTAGTTCATTTCTGCCCCACATCCCCACTACAGGCAAAGCCCTCAAAGCGGCTGAAGACCAGCTAGATAGCATCATCTGCGCCTATGTAGGAGCCCACTGGTGGTATTGGGGAACTGAATTTAATTTGGTGTTAGGAGATATAACAACTGGGTATATTATTATCCCCTCTCAAAACGGAAAAGACTGATGAACACTCAAGGCACGCACTATGGCAAAATAGTAATCGTCGAGAAAAACCAACCATAACAATTAAGTAATCCCAGTGAGTCCTACTGCCCAAGCGCCCAAGACTACTCGCCGCCTAGTGTTTCCTTTCACCGCCATTGTCGGTCAAGAAGAAATGAAACTGGCATTGCTCCTAAATGTGATCGATCCCAAAATTGGGGGAGTAATGATCATGGGCGATCGCGGCACAGGCAAATCTACTACTATTCGTGCCTTAGCTGATTTATTACCAGAAATCGATGTAGTTGCTGAAGACCCCTTCAACAGTGACCCTAAGGATCCTGACTGGATGGGCAATGGTAACGGAACAGCTGCATCCAGGACTTCGGTCAAGAAAAAAGTTCCCATGATAGATTTACCCTTAGGGGCAACCGAAGACCGGGTTTGTGGCACCATCGATATTGAAAAAGCATTATCTGAAGGGGTCAAAGCGTTTGAACCAGGACTCTTGGCTAAAGCTAATCGAGGCATCCTCTATGTCGATGAGGTTAACCTGCTAGATGACCACCTAGTGGATGTACTCCTAGACTCCGCTGCTAGTGGTTGGAATACTGTAGAACGGGAAGGTATATCCATTCGCCACCCTGCTCGCTTTGTTTTAGTAGGTTCTGGTAACCCAGAAGAAGGAGAATTACGACCCCAGTTACTAGACCGCTTTGGGATGCACGCGGAAATCCGTACGGTCAAAGAACCAGTGCTGCGAGTCAAAATTGTGGAAGAACGGGGAGAGTTTGATCAAAATCCTAACCAATATATTGAACAGCACCAATCTGAGCAAGAAGCGTTACAGAAACAGATAGTAATGGCTCAACAGCGACTTGCTGAAGTAGAAATGGACTACGACTTTCGGGTGAATATTTCAGAAGTTTGCTCAGAACTGGATGTGGATGGACTCAGGGGTGATATTGTCACTAATCGTGCGGCTAAGGCTCTGGCTGCATTTGAAGGACGAACTGAAGTTACAGTGGATGATATCCGCCGGGTGATTACCTTATGTTTACGGCACCGTTTGCGTAAAGACCCCCTGGAGTCGATTGATTCAGGATATAAGGTGCTGAAATCCTTTAACCGTGTTTTTGGGGTTGAAGCAACTGAAGAAGATTGAGCGTAATGATTTAGCTATCAGCATATGCGCTACGCCCATGTAGTTACGATTGATATACTGTAGCGCAATACCTTTTTTAAATTATTTTCCTTTCTGGCATAAATAGTTAACTCAAGGGTGATAAGTAAGTAATATATAGCAATCCTAATTCCCATTAAATAGGATTGCTGTTACCTATTGCTGTCACAAATATTGACTATTCTGACAGCTAGATTTTTTAGCCATCTGCTGTCAATTGTGCTCATTGTAATCGTAAGTATTCAGCGTTTAGCGTTTAGCTTTCAGCTACTCCTAGTCAGGATAATCCTAAATACTTACGTTTGCTTCTCTGTTGTGAGGTAACTATGAAAGGAATAGCGAGTAGCTTTAGCTGGTTCCTAGCGACACTACACTTCACCGGAACTATCAGTGCTCTTTCGGTGCAAGCACAAGTCACTAAGCCAATTTCTAACAATACTGGCTCCAATGCTCTTACTCAAACTATTGCTCAATCACCAGCTGTTAATCCCCCCAACTTTGGAACAGCCCTGGACAATAACCAGGTAGTAGAAGCAGTACCTTTAATTGAACAAACTTGGGAAAAACAATATCAGAATCACCTAGACCTCAATTTTCCTGACAAATCCATCACTGTGGAAGAAATTGCTGATACTCTTGGCAAAATCAGCAATCAAACTGGTCAAAAGCCTGGTCTGATCTACATGGTGCCGCGATCGCACCAACTAGAGCTAGTATTAATTACACCAGAAGGTAAGCCCATTCACAAGCGTGTCTCCGCAGCCAATAAGGAAGCTCTGTTGAGTCTAGTGCAAGAGTTTATCCAAACTATTACTAATCCTATTCGTAGACACTCTAAACATTATCTGCCAGTAGCTCAGCAACTCTATCAGTGGATGATTGAGCCTGTGGAACCATACCTTAAAACTCAAGGTATCGATAATCTAATTTTTTGCCTAGGTGGAGGGTTACGCCAGCTGCCCTTTGCTGCCTTACATGATGGCCAAGAGTTTCTGGTCGAAAAGTATAGCTTAGCCCTGATTCCGGCCTTCAAATTAACAGATACCGTTTATAGTGATCTGAAAAATTCCCAAGTTTTGGCTATGGGGGCATCAGAATTTAATGAACATAATTCCTTACCTGCTGTACCGGTAGAGTTATCTGTTATCACCCAGTATCCCTGGCAAGGTAAATCCTTCTTGAATCGTAATTTTACCATAAATAATCTCAAGTGGCAACAGCGATATAATAAGAATTATAAAATCCTGCACTTGGCAACTCATTCAGACTTCCAGGCGGGAAAACCAAGCCAGTCTTATATTCAGTTTTGGGATAGTAAACTGACTTTAGAGGAATTCGGTGAATTCCGTTGGCACTCACCAACAATAGAATTATTGGTGCTGAGTTCTTGTCGAACTGCTATCGGGGATAAAGAAGCTGAGTTAGGCTTTGCGGGATTAGCAGTTAGCGCCAATGTCAAGTCAGCAGTCGCTAGTTTGTGGTATGTCAGTGATGGGGGAACCTTAGTGCTGATGAGTGAATTTTATCAGTCTCTTAAGACTGTACCAATTAAGGCTGAAGCATTGCGACAAGCTCAGATCGGGATGTTGAAACAAAAGGTAAGTTTGGCAAGTGTTACTGATCGACCAAATGTATCGTTACCTCCAGAATTAGCATCTCTCAACTATGAAGATTTATCCCATCCCTATTATTGGGCGGCTTTTACAGTAGTTGGTAATCCTTGGTGATAGCTTGCTGTTAGATCAGCTATCAGTTATCAGTTATCAGCTATCAGTTATCAGCTATCAGCTATCAGCTATCAGCTATCAGCCTTGGCCTTTGGCCACGCTACGCGAACAGCTATCAGCTATCAGCTATCAGCTGACCGCTGACCGCTGACCACTGAATGCTTAAGCTATTACAACCAATTCCCTACCATCAGATAAGGAGCCCAGTAATAAGGGTGTTCATAGTTTGGGTCTTGTAAAATTGATTTTTGGGCGCGATTGAGGGCTTCAGCTTTTGAGATTGATTTGTCAGTAAGTTCCTGGTAAAACCGATTCATTAACACAGCTGTGATTTCATCATTGACCGCCCAAATGGTGGCGAGGGTACTACGTGCTCCTGCTTCTATGGCTACACCAGCTATTCCCAGAGCCGCTCTCTTGTCCCCAGCTGCCGTTTCGCATGCACTCAGCACCAGTAATTCGATGGGAATGGCTTGGCGTAGGTCTGTTGTTTGCAGTAAGTCCTTCAACTCAGTAACATTTATCTTACTATCCCAGGTCAGAATGAACGTCTTCTCAGCTTCAGAGCTAAATTCACCATGGGAGGCGATGTGTACTACTGGGAAAGGATCTGCTTCAACAGAATTTTCAAAGTTGGTTTCAGTAAAGTCCTGATTGAGGAGGATTTCACTAGGAACTTGAGCCTTAATTTTCTCTAGCTCTACTTCTACAAATGGCAAAGAATTATATCCCTGACGGGATTCAGATAACCCAGCCGTTAACACTCTGATATTTTCCCTGACTAAGCGCTGGGGATTCATTAAATCTAGTCCAGGGGTTAGCGCTATATTATACTTCTCCACTAAATACTGCTTACCGTCGTGGAGTGCTGCCATGGGAATATTGCGCAAGGCTCCATCAAGCACAAATACTAGGGTGTCTACTTGTGAGTTAGCTAAATCCTTCTCAATGGGTCGGATTATCCAATTGTATACCTGCTGCGACATTCCTAAAAATACCGGTCGATGAACCTGGGGTAGGAAGTAACCCAGCTCTTCGAGAGTAGATTCAATTTGGTCTTGGGGAAGTTCTGTTCTATAGTGAAGCAGTTGTTGTTGGGGTAAGCGGATAATTATATCTACGCTTTCTGGTAGTATGATAGGATAAATTAATGCTGCTTTCGTATCAGCTTGGTCAATGACTTGATCAATCACGACAGGAGTAGCATTTAAGCAGGCTGAGCGAAAATAGTTATCTAGTTCGGCTAACTGTAGTGACTCAATGATCTCACGGGCTTTTTCCAAGTTGTCGGGATTGGAATTTCTGCTATCTGATTGCAGCAGTAATTGCACGAATTCTCGATAGACTGGCTCGACACTCTCTCGAAATGTAAACCTTACCTGTTGGTTAACAGCTACTAGGTCACTCCGTATAGACTTGAGAGTATTAACGGCTTCGGTGTAAGCTGCGATCGCATTTTCCTCTTCCCCAAGCCCTGTCGAAATACGTCCAAGTTGCCATTGCCAGCGATAGCTAATATCCGGAGCATTGATTTCCTGAGCTAACTTTAACGCTTGTTGAGTCAGGTCTTGAGACTCTGGCAACTGCTGATTCTGCTCATACAGTTGACCTAGAGTACCAATAGCATAAGCTTCAGCTCGCTTATCTCCCAATGTTTTAGCCTGTTGTGCCGCAGTAGCTAGGATTTTAGCAATTTCATAAGAAGGAGCAACCGCAATCTTAACCGAAGGCTGAAGTCTCTTGGCTGAAATCTCAACATTTCCTTCATCCTTGATACTTCTAACTTCATCCTTCATTAGGCTTTGAGCAAAATTAATCCTCACATAGATACTGCGGCGGCTCAGAGGTAAGGATTCCAGTTGGGGCAGGATTTTAGGGATTAGTGCTTGCGCTTGCTTTATCCTTTTAGTATCAATCAATAAGCTAAGTTGATTTAATTGGGCTTCAAGCTTAGTGATTGGATCCGTAGACTCATCGAATGCTTGTTGATAGTAGTCAATAGCTTCCTCTAATTCTTGCTGAGCCTGCGCTGTATCCCCTGAGCTAAGCTGAGCCCGGGCTGTATTCCCTAAACTAAATAGTGTAGCGCTAATCTCTTGAGACGATGATAAGTTTCGGGCAATCTGTAAGCTTTTTTCTAAGGTTTTCTGGGATTGGCTCAGCTGTCCTACTAATTGACGCATATTCCCAAGCGATCGCAACAATATCGCTTTATTCAAAGAGTCAGGTTGAGCAATTAACGATTCCTCGACCTGATTGAGTAGATTCAACGCCCGCTTATACAGTCCTAAGTCTTGTAGGGCTTGCGCTATATTAATCCGACTGCGAATCTGACCAGCTTCATCCCCTAATTCACTATAAGTTACTGCAGCTTGCTCCCAACTTTCTATTGCTGCTTGTGCTTCTGATGAACCAAGCTCAATACTTCCTTTTATCATTAGGGATTGCGCCAGCACTTGTAAGTATGCTGTCGAATCGGTGGTTTTTATAGAGCGCAATAGTTTTTCACTATTAGCGATCGCATTCTTGGCTTGAGTCCATAATCCCAGTTGCTGATAAGCCAACGAGAGATTACTCAACACCATCGCTTCTGATAGCTGATCTCCCTGACTTTGATTACTCTCAAGAGCTTGTTCTAAAACATCTACTGCTTCGGCAAATCTACCTGAATCGTAGAGACCTTGCCCCTGTTTAAGTAAGGTGGAAACTTTAAGGTTAGCAGGTTGAACGTTATCAGGTTGTTCGCGTAGCGTGGCCTTTTGGCCAAGGTTAGCAGGTTTAAGGTTAGCAGGTTTAAGGTTAGCAGGTTTAAGGTTAGCAGGTTTAAGAGCAATATCCCCTTCAACCTTCAACCTTTCAACCTTCAACCCTTCAACCCCTTCAACGTTCAACCTTTCAACCTTCAACGTTTTTGGGGCTGTTGCTAAAACCGGAGGCACTAAATTGCACAGTAATGCTGTTAACAGAGCGATCAGAGGCAAACTTATCCACCTCCTTCTCCTCAACCCTAAATATTTTCGATTTGCTCTAGCTAGACTCCCATAATATATCCTTTTTTTGACCATTGTCTTTTTTTCCGATTACTGCATCTGATAACTAGGATGATAAGCGCTATACTAATAGCAATTTTTAATTGTTAATTTTTAATTGTTAATTTTCATTTCCCTGATCAAAACGGTCTAAAAATCACCGAAAAGTAGAATCCATCTTCTTGTAAGGTTCTATCCCTAGTTTCAACATCCACCAACTGCAAGCCCCAGCCGATATTAGCCTCTAGGAAATCTCCTTGCTCCCACCGCAAACCCAGACCAAGGGATGCGATCGTGTTATCATCAATATCATTTTCATCGTCTCTATTCCAGCCAGTACCAAAATCAAGAAAAGGAGTCAACTGCACCAGAGTTCCGCTATCATTCTGAATAATTGGCAGACGCAGCTCCGCAGAAATAAAGGCACCATTGTCCGATAGAATCAGATCCTGGCGATAGCCCCGCACACTCTCTAAACCGCCAATCCCTATCTGTTCTAATGGTACCAAGCCTCGGTCTGCTAGTTGCACATCCCCTCGGATTAATAAGATAGTGTTTGGTGCCAGTAGCCTTACCCATTGGCCTTGACCGCGCCAAACGAAGAAATTGCTATCTGGTCCACCCCTATTAAGAGTCGTATCTCCTGAACTAATCCCGATACTTAACTGGGAACGAGCTGCTAAAACTTGTTGTTCACTGCGCTTAGTCCACTCTTGGAATAACCGGATGGCATTAATCCGCGTACGCCCTTCATCATCAGCCCCTGCTGATAAAGGAAAGGGAGTATTCAAAATAGATGTTTCACTTTCCTGGCGTGAGCCGGTAATACCAATAACTACTTCTTCCGTAGGAGTTTGGAATACAGGCTGACGCAGGGTTATTTCATAAAACCGTGATTCTGAATCAATATCTATATCATCAAAAGGAGGCTCAATTACTTCACTAGATGTTGTCCCATAGGCGAGGCGCAAGGTACCATTGCGCGGATTAATCGGTAAGGTATAGCTAACATCAAAGGTATCACTACCATCAGTGTTGGTGTAGTTGAATTCTAAGGCATCTCCCAATCCTAGTAAATTGCCTTCTCGAATTTGGGGACGACGCCGAAAGCTTCCTACACTCGGAGAGCGCCCATTATCTAATGTTATTTGGGTGCTGAAGGTATCGGCTTCAGTTACTGTTACTTCTAGCAAACTCTCCCCAGGCTCAACACCCGCCGACAGTTCAGCTGAGATGTTGGCAATTAAAGGGTCGAGTCGCAGCATTTGTAAGGCTTGTAGTAAGCGCCTTACATTCAGAGGCTTCTTGGTAGCGATCGCAAGACGGCTTTTGATGTAATTAGGATTAAGCCGACTCAGACCCTTGACAATAATATCTTCTAATTCCCCTTCGATAATCTCAATTGTAACTATCCCATCTTCAAGTTGCTGAGGTGGGATATAAGCTCCAGAGTTAACGTATCCTTCATCATCATATAACTTGGTAATCTCAGACCTAATTTTAAATAATCTTGGGAAGGAGATGGGTTGATCGAGGAAAGGTTCGGTAACTTCCGCTAATTTTTCCTGGCTGAATACCGTTGAGCCAATAATATTAAACCGTTTAATGAAAATTTGTTGTGGAATGTCATCGAGAATTTCATCCGGTAGATCAGGGCTAGGAGCAGATGGGTCAAGAAGTTCATCCACAGGAGGAAGTTTCTGGGGAGGTTGAGGTTCTGGCGCTGGTTCCAGAGAGGGGGGTTTAGGATCTGGGAAGGGAATTCGCCGCCGCTCCTCGGGTAGCTCTATACCCGGAGGTAGGTTTGGAGGTAGGGCTTGACTAATTTTTGCCGGGGCTGGAGGACTGAGGAGCTGGTTAATACCCATGGTGTTGAAATTTGTTACAGTGTCGCTCCCTAAAACCTGATTATCCCCTTTGTTCAAGTTCTCTGGAATTGGCACTGGCTCCTGTGGTAATGAATCCTTTACGAAGACTAGACTCTGATCATTAACAGCAGCTTCAGCTTCTAAGGGTTTTAAAATTAGGCTACTAACGACTGCTAATGCACCCAAGGTTAACAAAGATGAACTCCTGACTACTGCAACAAATCTAAACATTACTTACAATATCGCAAATGTTTTTAGTAGGTAATAACTATGATTAGTTTTCCTGGTGCTAGAGTGGCAAATAAAACCAACAGTAGTCAAGGGTAAGGGAAGAAATTGAGAAAGAATGTAATAGATGTGTAGATTTATAAGTATATATAAGGATAAGTTTTGCGTCCGCCTAGGGTAGCCCAAAGGCCAAGGAACACCAAAAGCCAATAAGCTTAAAGTTTTAACCTTCAAGTTAACACCTTTTTTTTGAGTCTTAAGCTACGCAAACAAGTAGCTTCCAACTGGGATGACCCCAAGCTAATACTGATTTTGCAATTAGCTAAAGACTTTAGTGAGAATTTCCACAGAAGGATCAACTTCTAGCCACACCGTAGCCCCACAATCCTTAGGAGAATTGGGTTGATAGACTAACCGAGATGGGCCCTTGATTTCTACATAATGACCGTAGGTGTTGCGATTGCCTTGTTTGACAGTGAGCACAGGGTTGTAGGTGTCGTACTTTTTATTTTGCTTAATGACGTTTTGGTTGACGTGGATGTAAGTCGCCACCTTCTGGAAACCTCTTCTCCAAGTTCCCTTTGGTCCACGGCGACCGGGACTGACCTTGGGCAAGCCATTAAATAGGGGAATTTGCCAAAATCTGCCTACTTTTTGAGCGCCCTTAATTCTGCCATTTTTCAGAAGTTGCCGAACTCGTTGGACGCAAATCCCTAGAAGAAACGCTGCTTGGGTAGTTCCGACTATCTTGGTTTGTTGGTTCATTTTTTGTTGTCCTTTACTATCGCGCTAATCTTATATTTAAGCTAACACATTAATTTCAGGTTGTGTTAGTTTTTTACAAAATTTTACATTTTATATAGCGCTAGTTTTTTATAAGTGCTAAGGGATGTTTAACTTGATTAAGTCATGAATTTAAATTAGCGCTATACTTTAGCCAAATTTATCTAGCGCTAATTTTTTTCCCGATTCCCGACTCCTGATTCCCGATTCCCGACTCCCGACTCCCGATTCCCGACTCCCGACTCCCGATTCCCGACTCCCGATTCCCGATTCCCGATTCCCGACTCCCCCAAGACTTTGTTACAAAAATTTGCAAAATATGTTATAATGAATGTTTTTTTATGTTATAATAGAAACATAGACGCGAAAGCGTTAAGAGCCAGCCCCAAGTTTTCCCAAGGCCGAAGGCTGGCTCTAGACCCCCACTTAAGGAGATACCTAAAGTATGACTTATGCCGAACGCCTATACCCGTGGGCGATCATCCGTTTATTGCCGAGGATGCAACGGGTCGTTGTTGGTCGGTACCGGAACCGGTCTGATGCGGAGGGGCATTTGCGGGCACTTAAACGCTTAATGCCTGATGGGGAATTTGTGATTATTTTTAATTTGCCTGAACCTATGGATGAAGAAACTTAGGGGGATTATAGAGTCAGGAGTTTTTTTCACAGCCTTGCCTTTCCTCTATAGGACTATATAAATAGTTCAATCTGGTAAATTTACTGAAGTCATTAAATAAAAAAGTGGCTAAACTCAGTGTGTACTGAAAAAGGGAGACTTCAATAACAAAGAATTGAAGTATACTCCCTCAATATCAGATGTTTGTGCGTAATACAAACTTACGTACCAATCCGTATCCGTAACTTTCAGTAACGCCAAATTTCAGTTTTTTTCGTAAGTAGTCAGTTTTTAATCTTACGCTTATGCTTGCAAGTTGGTATAAGTGCTGAAGAATTACGTTAAATTGCTCAGGGATATCTTATCATTGGGATAAACTAGTTATGACTTACAAGATTTTAAGCTTAGATGGTGGTGGTTTTCGGGGAGTAATATCTGCTCGAATTCTCCAAAAATTTGAAGAAAAACTTGGCAAGCCATTGTATGAATACTTTGATTTAGTGGCTGGAACGTCTACAGGTTCTCTTCTAGCTGCTGGTATTTGTCTAGGAAAAACTGCTGATGAATTACTAGACCTTTATAAAAATAATGGGGAAAAAATATTCCCAAAGGTAACAAGAGTTTATCGTAACATTTCTAAACTGAGGCTCTTTTTAAATTTTGGTCTATACCCTAATAAGGGACTAGAGGGTGTATTACAAGATCAATTTGGCACTACTAAAATCAGTGAAATCTCTGAGGATAAACCTGTTTTATTAATTCCTGCTTATTCGACTGAAGAACGAAAAACCATTTGGTTTTGTAGTAATAACGCTGAATCAGGTCGTCAATGGTATGACAATATTGAAATTTCTAAAATATGTGTTTGCTCCGCCTCGGCTCCCACGTTTTTTCCACCTTATAATTTAGAAGTGCCAGAACCCCAATTAGAGAACCAACTGAAAGCAGGCAAAAAATATCCGTTTATCGATGGGGGTATTGCAGTTAATAATCCTGCTCTGATAGCCATAGCTCATGCCCTGCTTCTTCCATATTATCCCTCTAATCCAAACCATAAAAAGCAACTTAAACTCGATGATATAGCCATTGTTTCTATTGGCACAGGTCACATCACCAATCCATATAACTACAATACAGTTAAAAGTTGGGGGATGCTTGGTTGGGCACAACAGCTAGGTAATCTATTTATGCCCGCCCCAAATCAAGTTAATCACGATGTTTGCTGGCAAATAATTAGACAAGGAAATGATGAAAATGCCAAGCGTGTGTTACGCCTTGATTTTGAGATAGAAGATGATAAATTGGAAGCTATTGATGATCCTAAGCTATATGATAAATTTGTTGAGGCTGCGAATCAATACCTGTTTAAAAAAGGTCAAGCTAGGGTAGGAAAAGACAAATGGCATAATCCTATCGAGGCAATTGAAGAGTTCATCGAGAATAACCCTATAGATAAAGACACAACAGAGTCCAACACAACGAGTAACGGCACGAGTAAGGCACTTACTTCAGTGGGATCAGGGTGTTGAACAGATTTTGTGACGCATTCCCCCACCTGGCCTACGGCCACGCTGCGCGA